>CAZOBT010000033.1:0-14389 GCA_964578025.1 uncultured Rhodocyclaceae bacterium
TTGTGTGGGCGAGCTTGGCGATTGGAATTCTGGATATTGCTCTTCTAACGCTTGTAACTCCCGAAATAATTTATCGTATTCAGCATCTGGAATTAAAGGCGCGTCGGCAACATAGTAAGCCTGATTATGCTTATTGATTTCTTGGCGTAACTCAGTAATACGTTGTGCAATATCCATCATTGTCGTCTTAATTTTTATGCAAATACGCGTAACGCTAAGGCACTACCGGCAGGAATACCTTCGGCTGTCATTGCTGCCTGTGTTTTTCCCACAAAATCCCGCCGGATTTGTTCAAGTTGTACATCTGCCAAGGGGTGATGATTATCATCCACCAAGACTCCATTGAGCGAATCGGCTAAACGCCGTGCCAAATCTGTCATTTGCATAAACACCCTCTCTCCGTGTGCAACTTTGGGAATATCCAACAGGAAGGTCATGCCATGTGTTGACATGGTGCGCATTTGTTCAGAACTAAATGGAGCAGGCTCAAGATTAACCACAGTAAATTGCACATTACCTTGTTCGTCATAACGCGTGAATGCACCATTGCTGGTCAATACCAAACCAGCCGCCTCTGCCACACCACGAATTTTTGTGCCGGGGAAAGGGGCACTACGAGTCACTAAATTGATACCGATTTGTAGGTCAACCTCAGCACAAAAAGCATCTAAAGCCTGCGCACTTTGCAATAAGGTGCGAGAAGGCGGCATGTCAGCAATAGCCATTTGTTGGTCGGCTAACCCTTTGACTGCACTACTAAATAGGTTTAATTCGTTCTCCGAAATCGCACCACGGCGGTCAACCAACTGTAAACCCAAACGCAAAAAGCGATAGGAATTTGTACTAAGGTCAGACACAACTTCCCATTCGGCACGCGCCTCGTTATAGGCAACCCAAAACATTGGCTTGCTAATGCGGCGCACCATTTCTTCGCAGAAATATAACAAGGTACTTGCAGGTACAGGCTCAACCGTATCAAGGACAACAATACAATCTACCTGTGGTGACAACAAACCATCCGGCAATGACATTTCAGTTGACGTATTTTCTATTTCTGATTCTGATGAATGAGCAACATCATAGTTAGCCACCTCAGGTAAAGAAGGGGCTGGAGCTGTTGTTTCTACAACTTCTTCAGTTAAGGTTGGCGTAATAGGCGCATTCGGGAACGTTTCGTCTGCCACCACCGGCGTTACAGGGGGCGACGGAATTTCCTCTGAGGCAAGCACTGGCTCAAGCAATTCGTTCGGTGTGCTAGGACTCAACGAGTCGGGTGAGGCAGGGGTGTCTGGAGCAGTAGGAGGCTTTGTCTCCATCAAGACATCACTTGGTGGCTGTTGGAAAACATGCTCCGCCATCTTGCGATGCGATCGCTCTTGCCATTGGTTATAAGCAAATACAGCAAGGACTAGCAAAACACCCAGAATAATTAATCCCAGTTGCAAATCGGTCATTTTTAAAATTCCTGCGAACTGTTTTTCTTTATGGCTCTACGGTTACACCGTTTCGGTCATGCGTAAAGCTTGTTCAATATCTACATCAACCACACGCGAAACACCAGATTCTTGCATGGTGATGCCAACGAGTTGTTGTGCCATTTCCATGGCAATTTTGTTGTGACTAATAAACAAAAACTGCGTTTGTGCTGACATTTGCGTAACCATGCCACAAAAACGCTCAGTATTGGTATCGTCCAACGGTGCATCGACTTCGTCTAACAAACAAAACGGAGCCGGATTTAACTGGAACATGGCGAAAACCAAAGCAATTGCGGTTAAGGCTTTTTCGCCACCTGAAAGCAAATGAATTGTCGAGTTCTTTTTGCCCGGCGGTTGTGCAATCACTTGCACGCCCGCATCCAGAATTTCCTCTCCCATCATCAACAACTCAGCCCGACCCCCACCAAAAAGCTGGGGAAAGAGCGTACCAAAATGTCGGTTTACTGTGTCAAAGGTACTATGTAACAGTTCCCGACTCTCACGGTCAATACGTCGAATCGCATTCTCTAAGGTATTCATGGCGGCTTCTAAATCAGCCGCTTGAATATCTAAAAAGCCCTTACGTTGTTCAGCCGCTTCTAATTCTGACAAAGCTGCCAAATTCACCGCACCTAATTCGTTAATCGCCCGCTGCAAACGGCTAATTTCTTGCCCAAGCTGGTTCAATGCCGCTAACGAAAACTCACTAATTCTTGTGTTTAACGCGGCTAAATCGGCATCTGCCGCACTCAATTGCTGCGCGAATTGCTCTTGGGTTAAGGCGGCGGCTTGTTCCTTTAACTGCAACTCACTAATTTGCTGGCGAATTGGCTCAAGCAAATTGGCAATCTCAGCCCGCTGTTCCTCACGGGTGCGTAGCAACTGTGCCAATTCTTCTGCATGTTCCCGCGCCGTCTGTAACGCGACTTCACACGCTTGCTTACGTGTTAATCCTGTTTGCAGTTGCTCTTCTAATACATGTTCTTTGGCGGTGTCATGCTGGGCTTGATACTCAGTTTTCTGTGCAAGCACACGTTTTAATTGCTGTTCTGCCTGCGCTAAGCCTGCAAACACATCTTGTAATTTACTTTGGCATTCCTTCGCCGAGAATTTGGCTTCTTGCCATTCGCGTTCAATGTGATGGCGTTTATGCGTTTGTTCGCGTAAGGCAAATTCGGCTTGTTCTAAGGTAGCGTTAATTTCTAGGCTTTGTTGGCGAACATCGTGCAACATGGCTTGTAATTCGTCGATCTGCCATTGCCGGGTGAGTTGTTGTTCTTGCTCGCCCTCCAACTCGGCACGGATTTCTTGCATTTCTGCCTGCAACTGCTTACGCCGACTCGCTAGGTGAGCGATGGCTTGACTAAGTTTGGATACGCGCAACTCTGCTTCATGCACTCGCCGTCGTGCCTCTTCGCGTTGTTGCGTCAGGGCTTGATGTTGGCGTTGTTGGGTGTTGATCGCTAACTCAGTGTCGCTGATCTGCTCTCCCAAAACCGTTAAACGTTCTGCATACTCGGCGCAGGCAAAGGCTAAATCATCAATTTCTTGTTGTCGTGCTAATACACCCATGTTGTCTACGGCATCTGCGCCTTGGGGAGCAAGAAAACGTACAGTGTTCTGGGTAATACATTCCCCTTGGGGGGTAACAAAACACTCATGTAACGCTAGTTCATTACGACAGACCAAAGCAGAGGCCAAATCTGCTTTAACACGAATGCCATACAGCCAAGTCTGCAATGCTTGCTTTTGCTGTGGATCATCACAAAGTACATGATGTAATAAGGCATCTTCGTTTAAAGCATATGCCACATGGTGTTCTGGCAGATTTTGTAAACAAGGTAGGGTCAAGCTAAACGCACTTGGAGGCAAGGTCTTCGGCATCTCTGTGGCTTTTGCCGCCTGCATTCGTTCTTGCAAGACCAACTCTAAGACTGAACTGTATTCCGGGCTAACGCGCAAGCTTTGCCATAACACGGGTAACTGCGCCAAACCCTCTTGTTGTAACCAAGTCGCTAGGGCTTTACTGCCATCATTGCCTAAACGCGCTTGCGCCTGCATCTGCTGCAAAGCTGCACCACGCGCTTCGTGCGCCGCTAATTGTTGGCGTAATTGTTGTTGTTCGTGTTGCTGTTGCCGGAAATACTGTTGTTGTTGCTGCAAGTCGTCATGGCATTGCTGTAATTGTTCTTCTTGTACCAGCAAACGCTCTTGCCAGAGTGCGAGATTTTCTTCCTCTGCCACCAATTCCGCGCCATCACCACCTTGTAACTGGGTCAGCTCGCTACGCAAACGCTCATGCCGTAAGGTCAAGGTTTGCACATTACGTTGGCTATGACTGAGATGGGTTTGTTCGATCTGTAGCTTTTGTACATTTAAGGTTTCACGCCGCCGTACATCATCGGCTTGGGTTTGTAATTGCTGATAACGGGCTTCAACGTCGGGTAATTGCTGGCTTTGTGCCTCTAAACGCGCCACAACTTCCTCTACCCGTTGTTCTGCCAGAATCGCTAATTCTTCCCAACGCTCACGGTCTTGCCCCAATTTATCGGCCTGACTTTGCCAATGTGCTTCTTCGGCGGCTAACTGCGCCATGCGGGCATAATATTGGGAACGAGCTTCCCGATAAAAACGTAATTCAGTTTCTAAACGGGTAACATCGGTATTCACTTCATATAAGGCCGTTTGTTGGCGGTTCGCGGCCTCATTCGCCAAGGTATTGGCATCGCGTTGTTGCTCAATTTGCAGATCAAGATGGCGTAAATCAACGCCTTGTTTCTCCAACGCGGTTTTCGCTTCGGCTAAGGCTAGGCGCAAACGTTCCCGCTCACTCGCGGCTTCGTTATGCTTAAACAACCATTGCAGTTGCTGGCGTTCTTGCAAGGCTTGGGTCAACACTTGATATTTCCGCGCCACAGCGGCTTGTTCTTGCAAGCGTTCAATCTGCCCACCCAGCTCTTGGCGAATATCCTCTAAGCGGTTTAAGTTTTCTTTGGTATCCGCTAAACGCCCGAGGGTTTCTTTGCGCCGTTCTTTGTAACGTGTGACACCGGCGGCTTCTTCTAAAAAGACACGCAATTCCTCAGGGCGGGCTTCAATAATGCGCGAAATCATGCCCTGACCAATAATGGCATAAGCCCGGGGTCCTAAGCCTGTTCCCAAGAAAAGATCGGTAATGTCTTTACGCCGAACTTTTAGCTGGTTAATGAAATATTCGGATTGCCCGTTGCGAGTAAGCACCCGTTTTACCGCTAATTCGCTGTATTGCGACCACTGTCCAAGTGCGCGCCCTAGGCTGTTATCAAACACCAACTCCACCGAAGCACGGGACACCGGTTTGCGCTGACTTGAACCATTAAAAATTACGTCTTGCATGGACTCGCCACGTAATTCCGAAGCTTTTGATTCGCCCAAGACCCAGCGCACCGCATCCATGATATTTGATTTACCACACCCATTTGGCCCAACTACACCAACCAATTGCCCCGGCAACGCTACCGTTGTCGGATCGACAAAAGATTTAAAACCAGCAAGTTTGAGCTTGGTTAAACGCATGGAAATAGGTGGCTAATCCAAAAAAGATGGGAGAAAAAGCAGGGTAAGGCGGGAAGCCGCCGGGCTAACGGCGTTATGTTGCAGTGCAAAAACACCGAATATGATACCACGGAGCCCCGAATCTTCAGGCGAGGAAGCATGTTATGCCAGCAGGTTTTTACTACAACCTATGAGTAGCCTAGCATTTTGCTTATGCACAAAAATAATTGGTCTTTTTTACAATAATCATTGATTAACTTGGTTAAGGACTGATTTTTTAATTTGGTCTTAAAATAGGCTACTCTTGGCTTATGCCGTTTATTGAGCCAAAATTCCAGCTTTAACTGTTTCTAGGAAAGAAAATGCAAGAACAACAGGCAGTCTCTGTGTATGAAACGATTGGTGGCGAGACCGTCATTGGGCAATTATGTGATCGTTTTTATGCGTTGATGGATACGATTCCACAATTTGCAGGAATTCGTGCCATGCACCCGGAGGATTTACAAAGCTCCCGTGACAAATTGTTCATGTTTTTATCCGGTTGGTTTGGTGGGCCGGATTTATTTGTGCAAAACTTCGGACACCCGCGCTTACGCGCACGTCACATGCCCTTCGCGATTGGTGCATCTGAACGGGATCAATGGGTAGCTTGTATGATTCTAGCGATGGAAGAGGTTGGCATCCCTGCGGAGCTACGCACTAAGCTCACCGAAAATTTCTTTAATACTGCCGATTTCATGCGTAATAAAGAAGGTTAACTCATAGTAACTAACTGAATAAAAACGAAAAACAAAAATACTGTAAAAAAACACAGTTTTTTCTTGCTTTTATTTTTTCTCTCAGTACAATGGGAAACCATAAAGAGTCTAGCGTTTGATCTTCGGATCAAGGTTGGCGTTGCGCCAACTTCGTTCTAAACCAATTCAATGCAGCACAAGGAAGACTGTTTCAGTCTCGTTATACGCACTAGATAGCTCTAGGTGACGGGTAGCGAGCTGGATCGATCGCGCAAACGCGATCCGCTACCCGTCACCTAGAGCTATCTAGTGCACGAGCCAGTGAGTCCTCCATGTACCAGGTCTTGAGGTAGATATCTTTATAACGTAGTTATGTTGTTTCAGTTGTTGCACCAAAAGGGGTTAGGCATTACGCACTAACCCCTTTTTCTTCGCATGGTTTTGTGGTTTTTCCTATTCAGAACATCAGCGGCTAACCTGCAGCAAAAACGCAGCATCAGAAACTAAAGTTGCTCCTGCACGTTCAGCCGCCACCCGTTTGACGCTAAAGGTGGGGTTTCCGGTATGCAACTTACACTTAACGATATTCAACAAGCTTGGGCAAATAAAGACCCAGCTCTCGTTACCTACATTATTCAGCTCGCCACCCAAGCCGATCCCGAACCAGAAACCCCGATTCGTGAAGATGCCTTAACTTTTGCTAAGGTAATTCAGACCATACACGGTTATGGTACGGCAGGCAACGAATTCCAAGAAAAAACGCCAGAAGAGCAATATGCATGGCGGGTGCAACAATGGCAATTATTAGAAGCCGAAAATGCCGAACTACCTTTGCCTCCACGTTTTAAGCTCTATGAAATTATTTTTTTACTTTGGCAAGACACAAGCCCCTATGCACGGCGGGTTTTGTTGGAGGTAATTCGTGATGTGCCATTACGTTATGGCCCGTGGCGAGCGTTAAAGCATATTTTCAAGGTGGCCGAAGCCAATCATGACTATGCCTTATTAGGTGCAATTGCCACCCGTTGTGATGCCGAACCTCGGCCAGAATTTGGGATTGGCACCTTAATTTATATGCGGCGACGGGCATGGCGGTATTTAAAGCGTTTAGGTCAGACATTACCTGCGGTATTTCCTGAAGCTGCTATCCATTTTCTTGCCGCCTATCAAGAAAATACCAATTGGAATCAAACATGGGTTGCCAATCATATTTTTTATCATCAAACTCGTAATTATGGCTGGAATCGCTTTGGCTATATTTCACCGCGTCGGGTGACATTAACCAGCCATCGTGCATTTAAAGAAACGTGGCAACGGTCTCCTGAGCCTTTGTTCCGTTTATTAAGCATGGCACAAGCTGAAAAAATCCGAGCTTATGCATGTGCCGCCTTAAAAGAAGACTTCAAATTAATTTTGCGTGATGTTGATCCGCAATGGTTAATCAACTTAAGCCAGCTTAGTGTGGCAAGCCCTGCCATTGATAACTTAATTGTTTGGCTTTTACAAAACTCTCCAAAATTAGAACAACAAGCATTCCGTGATTTAGGCTTACATGCCGTTGTTTTGGCCTTGTTAGAATCCAAAGATAATGAAGCCTTAAAATATGCGGTGCAATATGCTAAATCCTATGCTCGTGATTTAAGCGTAACGGAGTTATTACGTCTTGCCTATGTGCCTGCAAAAGAATTACAGCAGTTTATTCAGAGTTTACTGAGTGAGCGTGACCCACGCCAAGATATTGGCTTGGCAGCCTGGGCTAAGTTGTTATGCGTTGAGCACCATCACAAATTTGTAGCTAGGATATTGCTTAAACACTTCAACCGTAAAGAGTTAACGCTAGATTGGTTTACCGAATGTTTATTACATACGGGTGAATTAGGGTTTGATTTTGCACAAGGGAACTTATTTAAGATTCACCCAGAAAAAACCATTGATCTATCATTTTTTACCAACATACTGCTACAACTCAACGCAGAGCAAGAAACGGTTGCTGACTTTCTCTGTGATGCAATGCAAAAACTCGATTTAAGCCAACTTAACTCCGAGTTTATCCAAACAGCAATTTTGCATCCGCTCACGGCGGATTATGTACAGTCATGGATTGATATAGAGAAAATAAAACCGCAGATACTTCCCCTAGACTTCTGGCAGGCATTAGCTTATCAACCCTTATGGGAAACGCATCCTTTTATTCAAAAACTACTTGCCTCGGATATTTCTTGGCAAAAGCAATTAAGCTTTGATACAAATTTAGCCGCTTTAGTACGCCAATGGTTAGCTGATCCACGTTATTTTGCGGCGGCAAATTTAGGTTTGTCTTGGTTAATGGAGTTAGTTAATCGGGAAGAAGCTGAATATCATGACTTTGCCCTTGATGTCATGACCAAGGCGTTCTTACCCGCCGATTTTGCACCAACTTCCTCTAGCACAGCAGCGATTACCTCAGCTACCGTAGAAAATGCGCCGATTGATTTACACCAGCAAACATTTTTGTTTACTGGCAAATTAAAAACCATGACGCGCAAAGAAGCAGAAGATAAAGTCACTGGGGCACAAGGTAAAAATGCCAGTGGTGTTACTGCCAAACTGCATTATTTGGTCATTGGTGATGAAGGCTCTCCTTTATATGGCAATGGGCGTAAAGGGAGTAAGCAAGTCAGTGCGGAAAAGCTAATTGCCACCGGTGCAGAAATTAAAATTATTTCTGAAACCGCTTTCCTACAAATGTTATCTGGGCAACAACGTGAAATTTCGACGGATGTAGTGCTAGCGGGGTGTGAAGCCTTATGGCACATGGCAGTAGATAAACCAGATACCCCTCTCAGTAAATTTGCGATTCAATATTTACGCCATCACCATCCCGAATTATGTTTGCGTTTAACCGATCGCCCAGTTGATCCTGGGGCAGAAATTCCTGCCAGTTTTGCGACCTTCTCCCGCTTTAAGCCCTTATTTACGCATAGCAATACTGCATTGCGTAACTTAGCTTTGGATTATGCAAAATATGAATTCGCCACATGGAAACCAGAATTAGCTGATTTAATCCCACTTGCTGAAGGTAAATATGGAGATGTGCGGGAATTTGTATTTGATGCACTATTAAGTGAGCCTTGTGCTGATAATAAACGCTATCATCTGGATACAAGCCAATTACCTATCATGGATATTTATGGTTTGTGTGAGGCGCGTGCGCCACAAACTCGGCAAATGGGGATGCAGTTAATTCAAAAATATAAGCACTTCCAAAATCCCGAATATCTTTTCCAATTAACAGAAAGCCCAGATCGGGAGTTGCGTAATTTTGTGGTGCGGATTTTGTGGTCTTTATATCGGCATTATGCGACCACTAGCACTTGGCAGCCGACATTACCTGTGATGGCAAATCTCAGTAAGGTCGATCAAGCCAAGCGGGAAACAGCCTTAGCTGAATTAGGTACAGGTCTACCCAAACGTCCAGAAATGCTTCCAGCAACGCTGGCTGATTTACAACAATTATTACGCCGCTGGTTATATGAATTGCCACCCGGAGGGCAACAAAGTGAAATTTCAATTTCACGGCAAAAACCACTCTCTGCGGTTGCTGCGAAGAAAGCCTTAATTGAAACTTTCCGCGATTTAGCTCTCGAGGATATTGAATTTGCAAAATTAATTTTGCCTTTATTCCAAACATTTAGCCGTTCAAACGGCAAGATGGAACAGGCGGCTTGTTTAGTTGCGGTGACTCGTTTAACAACAACCTTCCCAGCGTTGTCACTTAATCTCTCAGTTGCAGGGGTATAAGATGTTGAATTTATTATGTGCATATCGTGGGCAAATTCGTGGGATCGTTGCGGCTGAACAACGTGCCGTATTTATTACCGAGCACCCAGAACAACAAGCCACCGCCGTTTATTCTTTAGATACTAGCAAAGAAGACCCCGATTTTTATTTAGTGGATTTACCGTGTTCTGCAACGGCAATTATTGCTAATGCACAACTTGCCGTTATTGCGGGAAGTAATGGACAGCTTTATGCCTATCAAATTGCAGTAGGTGAGCTTGCCGTTTTTTCTGGTATTGATCTAGGCAAAGAGCGTACTTTAGCCCTTGCTTTTTTAGCGAATCATCGCCTTGCCGTCTTACAAAAGAAAACTGTTGTTATTGTTGATGTCGTAAATAAAAAAATTACGCAACATCTACCCTTAACAGAAACAGCGACGGCATTAAGTGTCAATCCAGAGGGCACATGGTTTGCTGTTGGACAAACCAAAGGCTTGGTACAAGTTTTTCACAATGAAACTGATAATGGGGATTTTGTTTTATCGAATGATGGGTGGATTCACCAAGGCGATGTAACGGCATTAACCTTTACCGCCGATTTGCAGTTTTATTCTGCGGGGAAAGATAAAAAATTATTTTTAACCCATGCTCGTGGCACTTTACAGCCTTTAGATAAAGGCAAAGGCAGTAATCATGAAGCCGATATTACCGCTATTGTTTTAGGCAAGACCCGCTTTTTTACCGTTGCTGATGATAAAACACTAAAAGCCTGGGCCTATACAGGTGGGCAACCAAGCAATTTAAAGCAAGGGTTGGCGAAAGCAGAGGCATTAACGTTAATTTCTTACCAGAATGAACCCGCGTTATTGCTGGCTGGAGCAGATAATACCCTACGCTTGATTGGTCTGGATACAGAAGAGAAACCAACAGAAGTTAAAGTAAAAATTGATGATGCGTATGCTTATGCTAAAGATCAGTTTACTAATGACGATAGTAAAATCCGGCAAAAAACGATTGAATTATTAGCTGCCTATGATGACCATCAGGGTTTTAATTTATTGCATAATCAGCTAAAAGTAGAAGCACATCTACAATTACGTGAGTTAATTGTGGATTTAGCGGGGCAAGCACAACATCAGCGTGCGATTACGCTATTAAATGCAGCCATCAAAGATAATCGCCATGAATCGGTACGACAGAAAGCATTTGCTGCGTTATGTACCAAAAATTTTCCTGACGCACTTTACCCTTACGAATTGGCGTTAACGAGTGGTTATGAAGATGTTGGAGCGGCTGCATTAAATAAACTCGGTGAGTTGTATGCTGCACATCCACGCACGGAGTTTTTAATCCAACAAGCTTTAGTACATCGTCAAACCAATTTACGGCTTTTAGCTCTATCCGTTTTAGAGAAAATTTATCCTGATTCTGCCCAAGCTTCATTACAAGCTTTAAATATCGCAAAAACTGATGTACAACGGGCAGCCTTAATTCGTTTATATCAACGTAAGTTACTAAGCGATTTTGCAGTTAAGCGCGCCTTATTAGTGGCACAAAATGCTGACGAAGCAGAGGTTCGTCAAACCGCTTTTTTTGTTACTTTGCTCGGTCAAGAAAAACTTGCCCAAGCAATTAAAAGTATCGATGCCGAGGCATTCCCTGAACTGCAAAAAATTACGGATTTTTCTTTATTAGGTGAGGAAACAGAAAAGCCAAAAGAAAAAACGAAGAAATCAAGCAGTAAAGCAAATACAGCTACTACTAAGGCCAACAAAAAGCTGGTTCAAGAATTAGGAAATGAAGATTACGGTGTGTTATTGCAAGGGTTGAGTAACCCTCATGCCGATATTCGTTTACTTGCAGCATTGATTTTGGCGAGGCTAGAAGATCAACGTGCATTTGGCATGTTATCAATTTTAAGTCGTGGTACAGATTCAGCCATTCGGCAAACTGTAGCGACAGCATTTGCCTATTTGGGTGATAAAAGTGCGATTCCAACCTTAGCGTTATTATTAAATGATCAGGAAAGCTCCGTTGCCGAAGCTGCATTTACGACGCTTTTAAAGCTAGATACAAACAAATTAGCCAATGTGCAGCGTGGCATAAATTCTAAGCATGAAGAAATTCATGCCCGTAGTTTGAAAACCTTGCTAGAGGAATTTACGGCCTCAACAAGCCAAACACAACAAGGCGAAGCTTTACGCTTATTGCAAGTATTATTGAATGATCGTTTTGAAAAGATTCGCCAAGAAACATTCAAAATTTGCTTAAACCGGCAGCTTGGTGGAGATTTACCCAGCACCTTAAAATTATTGTTGCAAACCCAATACGAAAATCTGCATCAAGAAGTATTAAATGAGGTCATGGCAGCCAGTGCAACTCTGCCGATATTAGATTGGGTTGAGCCAGCATTATTAGAGCTTTTTGATAACCCTTTTATGGCTGTCCGCCATCAAGCTTTTACCTTCGCGCTCGACAAGAAAAAACGCTTCAACTTACAACAGGTTTTAGCAACGGCGGTAAAAAGTCGATTTATTGATTTGCGCGAGCGGGTAGTCAACGACTATTTACTTCAAAATCAAACGCTAGAAAACCAAATACATTTACAAACCCTACTATCTGACCCAGAAGAAAAAATTCGCGCAGCGGCAGTACGATTATTTACATTGAGTCACGATATAAATGCAGTACAGGAAATATTGTGTCAAGCCCTAGATACCCCTTACCCTGACGTACAAGCCGAAGCTGCTCATACCTTGGCACGGTTAGGCGCGTCAGAGATGGCATTTCCCGTACTGCTTGAGTTGGCTTCTCGTCCCGAACCACACGACAAGCAAGAGTGGGCAAAGTGGCAAATTGTGTGCCGTGAAGCCTTAGAAGGCTTGGCATGGTGCGCAAATCCGCAAGCATTTGCTTTGGTTAGTCACGTTTTGGCGCATAAAGATAAAGAGCTAAATCAAAGTGCGGCTTGGGTGTTGCCATGGGTGGTAAATAGCACCCATATTCCACAACTACAAAAATGGCAAACCGACGAACGTCCTTATGTGCGTGCCTATGCCACATTAGCTTTGGCATTATTGGGTGATGCTAGCGCGGAAGTCGGCTTGGCTGATAGTAAGGTGATTAATGCCGAACTTCACCAACGTGCCCGCCTTGCCGCTATTTTGAATCTTGCGCCACCAACGCCTGTACGTTTGCAAGCATTATTAGAAGATAGCGTCGCCAGTTTAAGTTCGATATTGGTCTTAATGTCAGAAGAGCTTATACAGCATACTACAGAACCATATTTGTCAGTTTGGTCTTTAGGGATTAATGAGCCTAACTTGCAACTGCTTTGTGCGCAACTATTGGTGTCATACCATGATCCAGCCGCCCGTTGGCAGGTATTGTTAGACTGGCTCTTGGCGCAACAAGCACCTGATGGGCAAAAGAAGGAAGAACTACGTTGGCGTTTTGACCTGCCTACCTTGCAAACGCTAGCAGCAATTTTGGTTTATGGTTCTGGGCAGTTGCGGGCGCGCTGTTTGGCGGTGTTAATTCGCCTCAATCATCGGCATCGGATCGATTGGCCTGCATGGGAAGTGCATTACACCGCCTTCACCCACCGCTTTGCCGCCGAAATTGCCGAGGCAAAACAACACTATGAGCAAAATTTACCCAGCACCAAAGCCATACCAACGGAAACCCGTTTGACTTGGCAACAACATGCGTTTGGGGCGTATTTGGGTGTGTTACGCCAAGAAAACAGCCAGCTCTCCCATCGCCTACAGGCCTTACGTGGACTGCTAACTTTGGCACACCAAGAGCCAAGTTTGCGTAATGGCATTGAATACAGCGTTTTAGCCTTGTTGAACCATGAACAAGCGGCGGTGCGTGAATTGGCCTTTACTGGTTTGCAAGAACTGGGCATGGATTTAGCCATGTTGGGGCAGGCCGCAACAGCTTCTTCTGCCAGCGATATTGCGGAGCGTGGCTTGGAATTGTTGGTGACACATTATCCATTACAAGATTCGTATGCCTTACTGCGTAGCCTGATCCAAAGCAATCATGAAACGCTTGCCCCCAAGGCATGGGATTTATACCGCAAGGATATTGATTGCAGCGAAGCCGCACCCTTGGCGTTACAGTCCGCTTTTACCCCATTACGTCACCAAGTTGTTGCCGAACTGGCTAACTTGTACAAAGAGTCAGCCGCTCAAAACACCTTGCTCCTTGCCGCACAGAATGATGTCTTTAGCGTCGCGCAAGCGGCGATTCAGGTCTTGGTGCAGCAGCAACATCCGCAAACTCTCAGTGTCTTGAGCACCTTATTTGCCCAACGCCCTAGCGACCAGGACAAACTGGAACTACTGCCTTTGTTCCAGCAAATGGCCAGTAGCGAAGCGGCAACGTACTTATTTACCTATCTTGAGCAACATAGCCTTAGCCGTGACGTAAAAGTTGCTATTTATCAGTTGATTGCTGTGTTGCGTCCAGTGGCACTGTTTACGCCAATGTTGACGCGCTTAGAGCAACAAGCGGCTGAGGCAAAATCACTGATTCCAGCCTTATTAGCAATCACA
Source organism: uncultured Rhodocyclaceae bacterium (assembly GCA_964578025.1). Lineage (GTDB taxonomy): Bacteria > Pseudomonadota > Gammaproteobacteria > Burkholderiales > Rhodocyclaceae > CAZOBT01. Next base: position 14,070 of record CAZOBT010000033.1, read on the forward strand.
GGCTATGACCAAGAAATTGCCGACTTCAACGACGAAAGCGACGATAAGACTTGGTTAAAACGGCAACACCCGCGCCAAGATACCTTGCTGATTCAATTGTTTACGCATCTCATTCGCCTCAACCATGTGCAGGAAGCCTGTGCGATGGTGCGAGGCTTAGCGTGGATGCAAGACAAGGCAGCGGATCAAACCTTACGCGAAGTTATTCCGGCTCTTGCTGTCACTGAGTTAAAGACAGTGGTAGCAGCAATTGCCCATCGTGCTGAAAAACGCCAAGGTTCAACCGCCGCGTTGTTGCAAGTATTAAGCCATACCGATGC
>CAZOBT010000034.1:0-5902 GCA_964578025.1 uncultured Rhodocyclaceae bacterium
AACTTTCCCCAAATGGGTGTAGATGCTGGGGGTGGCGATGCGACCGCGTAGGGTGCGTTGCAGGTAGCCTTGTTGGATCAGGTAAGGCTCTAATACATCTTCGATGGTGTCGCGGGCTTCGCCAATCGCAGCGGCTAAGTTATCCACACCGACAGGGCCGCCCGCGAATTTTTCGATGACGGCTAAAAGCAGTTTTCTGTCCATTAAATCCAAGCCGACCGGATCAACGTCGAGCATGGACAAGGCGGCATCGGCGACATCACGGGTAATAATGCCCCCGGCTTTGACTTCAGCGTAATCGCGGACGCGGCGTAATAAACGGTTGGCAATGCGGGGCGTACCGCGTGAGCGTTTCGCCACTTCAACCGCCCCCGCGCCTTCTAAGGGTGCGCCGAGCAAATGCGCGGAACGACTGACGATCTGCGTTAGCTCTTCGGTGGTGTAAAACTCCAAACGCGCCACAATGCCAAAGCGGTCGCGTAGCGGATTGGTCAGCATCCCGGCGCGAGTGGTCGCCCCGACAAGGGTAAAAGGCGGTAAATCCAGCTTGACCGAACGCGCCGCCGGGCCTTCGCCAATCATGATGTCGATTTGGTAATCCTCTAAAGCTGGGTAGAGAATTTCTTCAACTACCGGCGATAAGCGGTGAATCTCGTCGATAAATAAGACATCGTGCGGTTCAAGGTTAGTCAAAATTGCGGCTAAATCCCCCGCCCGTTCCAACACGGGCCCAGAGGTTTGCCGCAGATTGACCCCCATTTCCGCCGCAATAATGTGCGCCAAGGTGGTTTTGCCTAAACCGGGTGGGCCAAAGAGCAGGACGTGATCCAAGCATTCTTGGCGTTGCTTGGCGGCTTGGATAAAGATTTCTAATTGCTCGCGGATTTTGCTTTGCCCGGTGTAATCGGCAAGGCGTTTCGGGCGCAGGGCGCGTTCGAGGGCTTCTTCTTGTGCCGATTTACTTTGCGGCGCGATTAAACGCTCGGCTGGTGTGGGTGGGGGGGCGGCGACGAGTTGGTCAGTTTCGATCATGGTAATTCGTTATTAAAAATAGCCTCATCAATGCCCTTTTGCTTTGTCCAGCGATTCATCAAGACATAGGCCAGTGCTAACAAGGTTGGGCCAAGGAACATGCCAATAAAGCCAAAGGCAAACAGGCCACCAAATACGCCAAGGGCAATCAGCAAAATGGGGAGCTGCGCACTGCGTGAAATCAAAATCGGCTTGAGGAAGTTATCGACACTGGCAATGACTAATGTGCCATACAAGACCATGAAAATCGCCCAGCCAGTGGATTCTTCGCTATACAACCAAATCGCCGCTCCACCCCAAATCAATGGCGGGCCAATCGGTACGACCGACAACACAAACACTGCAAAACCGAGTAGCACGGCACCGGGAACGCCTGCAATGAGGAAGCCGATAAAGGCCACAAACCCTTGCCCCATCGCCGTACCCACAATGCCTTCCATTACGCCTTTGACGGTATTACGCGACAAACGCAGTAATTCCAAACCTACCTCGCCGCCAAGCTTTTCCGAGACAGTGGCGAGCAAACCGCCCAGCTTGGGGCCGTCACGGTAAAAGAAGAAGCAGATGAACAAGACCAAGGCTAATTGCAGCACCGCTTCCCCGGCGACTAAGGTGGCTTTTAAGAGGAAGTTAGTCACGGGTTCATAGGCCATGTCGATAAATTTCGCCATTTCCGCCTTGCTTGCTGCCAATTTGCGCCAATACGCCGCCACTTGTTCACCCACCATCGGCAATTCGCGTACCCAATCGGGGGGCGCACCTAGCCCGGTTTTCATATGCAGGCGAATCCATTCTGATAAGGGGACAACACTATCGGCAACGTTCGCACTGAGTAACAACATCGGTAGCAAGACCAAGAGCACCAGAATCGTTACCATCATCCCGGCAGCGACACCACAGCGACAGTGGCAGCGTTGGTGTACCCGTTTATACCAAGGCCAAGTGCTGACGACGATCACTGCCGCAAAAAGCATAGCGGCGATGAACGGATAAATCACCAAGAAACAGCCAACAATCAGCAAGGTGATGAGGGTGATTTGTGCCAGCAGTTTGGGATTTTCCGTCACCATAAAATTTGATCCTGTTGTTGATTCTGTGTTGATTCCAGCGTTTGATCCGGTTAAATTTTTGATAAAACTTTTAAAGCTTGGCGAATCCCGTCCGAGGTCGTGACCCCTGCCGGTAAATGGCGCATCGCGGCGTTAGCTTCTTTGTCGTTGTAACCCAAGGCCAGCAAGGCTTGCAGAATGTCATGGACATGGTTTTCTGCCGCCGGGCTGGCATTGACCTGGGTGGTGAATGGATTCGTTGGCAATTTGCCTTGCAGTTCTAACAACAAACGCTCGGCGGTTTTCTTGCCAATCCCCGGAATTTTCACCAACCGCCCACTTTCTTGCCGCGCCACCGCATCGGCTAAATCTGCTACCGACAACCCCGACAACACCGCCAAGGCGGTACGCGCCCCAATCCCTGAGACTTTTAATAATTGGCGAAACGTAAACCGCTCGCTTTCACTGCAAAATCCATACAAAAAATGCCCATCCTCACGTACCGCCAAATGCGTAATCAGCACCACCGCCTCGCCCAAATTCGGCAAGTGGTAAAAGGTGCTCATCGGCACATCCAACTCATACCCCACCCCTTGTACATCTAAAACGACCTGAGGTGGGTTTTTTTCCAGTAGTTTGCCAGAAAGACGACCAATCATGCGGGGAGTTCCTTTCTATCCTGTCTACGCCAGCCACAAACCAAGGCTAATCAGCAAACCATGCAGATTGGCAGCGGCAATGGTCATTTTGATCGCGGGGGCTAAGTTAGCGGGTTGGTTGGCGTGTTGTTGTAATTGGCGTGAGGCGTGTAGCGATAAAGCAATGGGGAACGCGCCAGCGGCAGCGTAAATCGGTAATTGCCCGCGCCCAACCATTAACAACAACCAGCCATACGCCAACATCGCCACGGCTGGGTAAATCCATGTCGCACCCATCGGGGTTAAGCGCACCACCCAATTTTTCTTCCCAGCCAAAATATCGGCCTTGTAGTCGGGAAATTGGTTAATAATCAAAATATTGGCAATCAACAAGGCCAATGGTAGCCCGGCGATTAAGGGCAAGGTCGAAAAGCTGCCGCGTTGCACGAAATCCGTGCCTAAGGTGACGAGCCACCAACCGGCAACAATCGCCAACTCGCCCCAACCACGGCTCATTAGCTTAAACGGCGGAGCGGAATACGCCCAGCCCAGAAACAACCCAAGGCCGCCAATCCACACTAAATCGACCCCTGTTTGCCACGTTAAATACAAACCAGCGGGGATCACCGCGAGGAGTAAGCCATAACCAAGCTGTTTGGTTTGTTCTAGCGACAGCACGCCGTTTTGAATAAAGCGACTGCCACCCGTAAAGGGAAAGAGGCGTTCGGTATTGTGGGTATCGCTACCGTTTAGCGCGTCGTGGTAATCATTGACCACATTGACCCCAGCATGGGCGACCAAGGCAAAAAATACGGTCAAGACGGCGGTTAAAGGCGCAATCGGCAAACCATTGAGATGCACGGTGGCAAAACCAATGGCACAGGCCATTAAGGTAATGCTTAAAAACGCAGGACGGGTGGCAAGAAAAGCGCGGAGAAAGGGTTGCGTTAGTTGCTGCGGATTCGGCTCTTGGGGGGGCATGGGGCGTATCGTTGATGGAGGAAAAGAGCCGCGATTTTAACGCCCTAATGGTGCTTAAGAGTTTGTCCTTATGCGTGTGATCCGACTATCGGACTGACACGTTAGCATTTATCAGTAATGGTTTGGACTTCAATGCCACTAACTCCATAGTTCTTATTGGGAAATTTATAAATGACTGCACATCGCGTTGGGTCTTCTGCCCCATCTTTGGTAAAAATTGATTCGTAAGAGTCACTAATGTATGCGGGGTGGCTGAAGCCTGTGTAGTCGATAAACGCCAAAATACCTTTGCCGTCCGACCAAGCATTCCACTCATCCCAGCCAATTGGATAGCCATAATGGAAGTAATACTTCACTCCATTCCGTATGACATAGAATTTATTGGAGTTATTCGGGTTTAAAAACGCCGCTGCCCCAAATTGCACTTGGCAAGTTTCTGGATTAAGCAAGCAAAGAGCATAACCTTCTCGTGCTCCTGATTCAATTGCACCTTTTAGACCATTAACAGCCGCAATCCGTGCATCCTTGCCCAAGTCAACGAATTTCGGTAAGGCGGTAGCAGCAAGAATGCCGATGATCACAATTACCACGACCAGTTCGATGAGCGTGAAGCCTTTGGTGGGTTTCATGGTTAGCATCCTCCATCGGTAATTTCTACAATTGGTGTGCCATTGGGATTGGGGGTGGGTTGTACCAAATGTAGTAACTTATATTCGACTTTGCAGGTTTCCGGGGAGGGAGCTCCATCTTTCAGGAAGATGGCGACATGTGTCCCAGATACGTAGGGTTTTTTAGTAAATCCGCTGTAGTCAACCCAAGCCCAAATCCCATTCCAATCATCCCACCATGCCGTAGGCCATCCATATTCAAAGGTGTAAACCTTTCCATTCATGGTGACAGTCATTAAGCCAGAGAGAGAGCCTCCTTTGGCAACGCTCACGCTGCAAGTTTCTGGTGAAGCGACACATTTACTCCGCGCTAAACGCGCTCCACTTTCAAGGGAGGCAGCAAGTCCTTTTAGTGATGCAATCCGTGCATCCTTCCCTAGATCAACGAATTTTGGTAAGCCGGTAGCAGCAAGAATGCCGAGGATAACGATTACCACGACCAGTTCAATGAGGGTGAAGCCTTTGGTGGGTTTCATGGCATTGTTTTCCTATAAAAATGAGAGTGGCTTAACAACCCTCGGGGTTCACATCAACGCGAATACCATTGTTTATGCCAGCTTTGCCGGGGAATAAATACGTGACTGTGCACTTTTCTGGGTCGGGGGCACCATCTTTTTTGAGAATCACAAAATAGTCACCACTAATGTAAGGCTTGGCAGTAAACCCCGTGTAATTCACAAAGCTCAGAATCCCCTTGCCATCACTCCACGATCCCCATTCGTCCCAAGCAATGGGATAACCATAATGGAAGTAATGCTTCACACCATTGCGATTGACATAGAAACTGTATGAGCTATTTGGGTTAATGTTGTAATGGGCGGAGTAACTTGTATTGCAAGTTTCGGGATTTAGCATACACAAGGCATAACCTTCCTTTGCTCCAAGCTCTAAACTGCCTTTTAAGCTATTTAAGGCGGCAATCCGCGCATCCTTCCCTAGATCAACGAATTTTGGCAAGGCGGTCGCGGCGAGAATTCCAAGGATGATGATCACCACGACCAGTTCGATGAGGGTGAAGCCTTTGGTGGGTTTCATACACATTCCTTTATTTGGTCTATTGTTTAATGAGTAATGTTTAATAATGTTTAGAAGAGGTTTTTTAATTTGGCCTAATTTTAATTGCCACACCCACTAACAAGCACGGTATAGGTTGGTGGGCCACCTTGGGTAGTTGCTTCGGTATATTGCAGGCCGCAATTTTTGGGATCAGGTGCGCCATCAACTTGGAAAACCGTATTCCACGTATCAGGGCTGTAGGGTATGAAACCGTTGTAATCAACCAATGTCTCAATTTCTTGGTTGCTAGTTAATGCGCCTCCAGCTTGTGGGTAGCAGTGATATGTCCATACCGTTACGCCATTACGAGTGAGTTTCTGGTTCTTGGTCATACAAGCAGGATCAGAAGCAATGATGGCGGCGTGCCACATTTCAGCGGCGGTTCGCACCGTGCCTTCCATGCTTTTGGCTTTTGCAATCCGTGCATCCTTCCCTAGATCAACGAATTTTGGCAAGGCGGTCGCGGCGAGAATTCCAA
>CAZOBT010000034.1:6002-7450 GCA_964578025.1 uncultured Rhodocyclaceae bacterium
GCATCCTTCCCTAGATCAACGAATTTTGGCAAGGCGGTCGCGGCGAGAATTCCAAGGATGATGATCACCACGACCAGTTCGATGAGGGTGAAGCCTTTGGTGGGTTTCATACACATTCCTTTATTTGGTCTATTGTTTAATGAGTAATGTTTAATAATGTTTAGAAGAGTTTTTTTAATTTGGTCTGATTTTAATCGCCGCATCCACTGACAAGCATGGTATAGGTTGGCGTGCCGCTTTGGGTTCTGGCCTCGGTGTACTTCAGCCCACAGTTGCTAGGGTCAGGTGCGCCATCAACTTGAAACATCGTGTTCCAGTGATCAAGCTGTACGATGGTGTAGCCTGAGTAATCAACCAAGGATTCGATTTGTGGGTAGTTTGCTACATCTGCCAAGCCTGCTTGTGGGTAGCAGTTGTAAGTGAATACTGTTACTCCATTCCGCGTTAGGTTTTGGTTCTTACCCATACAGGCAGGATCAGAGGCAATAATGGCGGCGTGCCACATCTCGGCAGCAGTACGTACCGTGCCTTCCATCGTTTTGACTTTTGCAATCCGCGCATCCTTACCTAAATCCACAAATTTGGGCAAAGCGGTGGCGGCGAGAATGCCGAGGATGACAATCACCACGACTAATTCGATGAGGGTGAAGCCAGCATTTTTAGGTAAAGAAGTGGTTTGGGGCATTCTGGGTAACTCGTGTAGGAAGCGGGGATCAGCGCATTATGAAGTTGTTGATAATTTGTTAAAAGCTCATAAATTAAGCTTTTGTATAAAAAAAGCTTTCTGATAACCATTTGAAACAAAATTATTATTTCTGCGACTTGCTTTATTTTTTTGCTGTGAATTTTTGCGCACTATTTACCCGTGCAAAGTAGAGCGACCACTGCAATGTGGCGTGGTGGCTTGCTGGTGTTGGCAGGGAAATCTGGTAAATTTCCTGCTTCTCTTCTACCAGAACGCGCTACCGCGCCGTGATAAAGAATGACAACTCCAACTTCTGTGAATCCCCTGCTTGATTTCTCTGATTTACCCCGTTTTGATCGCATTACCCCCGCCGATGTTGCCCCGGCAATCAATGAGTTACTTGCAGCGGGGCGGGAATTAGTTAGCCGTTTAACCGCGCCAGAAACCCCAGCGACATGGGACGATTTTGCGGCGGCATTAACCGATGGCTTAGAACCACTCAACCGCGCTTGGGGTGTGGTCGGGCATTTACATGCGGTGAATGATGTCCCGGAATGGCGCGAGGTTTATAACGCGCTATTGCCCGATGTCACCCGTTTTTATACCGAATTAGGGCAGAACCTCGCTTTATTTGAAAAATATAAAGCCCTAAAAAATAGCCCCGAATTTGCCAACCTTAGCCCCGCACGGCAGAAGATTATTGCGAATGAAGTCCGCGATTTCCGCTTGGCGGGGGCGGATTTGCCCGAAGAACAAAAGCCGC
>CAZOBT010000034.1:7550-14046 GCA_964578025.1 uncultured Rhodocyclaceae bacterium
ATAACACCCCGCTGATGCGCCGCTTGTTGGAGCTGCGTTTGCAAGATGCGCAAATGCTCGGCTTTAAGAATTTTGCCGAAGAATCAATGGTGCGCAAAATGGCCGAATCACCGGAACAAGTCTTAGGTTTCTTGCGTGACATGGCAGCGAAAGCCAAGCCCTTTGCCGAAAAAGATGTTGCCGAATTACGCCAATTTGCTCAGGAAAATTTGGGCATAGCCACCTTAGAAGCATGGGACGTTGGCTACGCCTCGGAGCAGTTGCAACAAGCGCGTTATAGCTTTTCGCAGCAAGAAGTGAAGCAATACTTTACCGAGCCGAAGGTGTTGCAAGGTTTGTTCAATGTGGTGCAAAAACTCTTCGGCGTGGTGGTTAAAGCAGATCATGCGCCGGTGTGGCATGAGGATGTGCGTTTCTATCGTTTAGAAACCCCAGCGGGCGAATTGATTGGGCAAGTGTATATGGATTTGTATGCCCGTGAGACCAAACGCGGTGGGGCATGGATGGATGAAGCCAGATCAAGACGTTTGACCGCTTCTGGGGTGCAAAGACCAATTGCCTACATGAATTGCAATTTCTCCCGTCCTGTGGGCGATAAACCTGCCACCTTTACCCATGACGAAGTGCAAACTTTGTTCCATGAAGCTGGTCACGCGCTGCACCACTTACTGACACAGGTCGATGAATTGCCCGTTTCCGGCATTCATGGTGTGGAATGGGATGCGGTGGAATTGCCATCACAGTTCATGGAAAACTATTGCTGGGAATGGGAAGTGCTGCAAGAAATGACCGCCCATGTCGATACCGGCGCACATTTACCCCGTGCTTTGTTTGACAAAATGTTGGCAGCGAAGAACTTCCAAAGCGGCATGATGACCATGCGCCAGTTGGAATTTGCCCTGTTTGATATGTTGATTCATTGCGAACTTGAGCCACAAGGCGAGCGCAGTGTCTTGGATGTCTTGAACGAGGTGCGGCAAGAAGTCGCGGTATTTGTCCCCCCAAGTTGGAATCGCTTTGCTAACAGCTTTACGCATATCTTTAGTGGCGGCTATGCGGCGGGCTACTTTAGCTACAAATGGGCGGAGGTGTTATCCGCTGATACCTATGCCGCCTTTGAAGAGGCGGGTAGCCCATTTGATGCCACCGTTGGCAAACGTTTCTTGAACGAAATTTTGGCACGCGGCGGCGAACGTCCAGCCTTAGAAAATTTCAAAGCTTTCCGAGGGCGCGAACCGCAGCCTGATGCCTTGTTGCGCCATAGCGGCATGGCTCTCGCGGCTTAGGCATTGCTTATTTAGTCGAGTTAATCGCTCAGGTTAATTTTTACGTTGCTCGTTTTTTGGTGGAAGGTAGGGAGGAAAAAATGCGTTTAGCCAATGTTGTTTTAGGAATGCTGAGTGTGTGCTGCGTGCTAAGCAGTGCCAATGCCGCCGATGTTTATCGTTGGGTTGATCCAGCAACAGGTAAAACGATGGTTTCTGACCAACCTCCACCCGGCAGCTATCGTCGTTTAACTAGAACCCAAGAGGGTGGAGCGGCAGAAGGGGGAATAAATTATGCGGTACGAATGGCGAGCCAAAAATATCCAGTCGTGCTGTATACCATCGCAACCTGTGTTGAGGAGTGTCGTGCGGCAAGGGATGTATTGAATAAACGCGGCGTGCCCTTTACAGAGAATATGATCCAGAAACGCGAAGATTTTGAAGCCTTAAAAGCCTTGGCGGGTAATCCTGCCTTGTTCCCAACAGTGAAAATTGGCTCACAAGTACAACGTGGTTTGGATGAAGAGGCATGGAATAATTTGCTGGATTTAGCGGGATACCCCAAAACAGCCGCGCCAAACACCCCGCCAAGTGGTGGGATTCCGGCAACTCGCTAAGAAAAACCAGAATCTGCAATTCGTGATTGACATGGTTTGACGGGATAACATAGAATGCGCGGCTTTCTGTTATCACGCACTCATTTTTCGTTATTAAGGACGGCGTAGATGAAAACTTTTTCCGCCAAGCCACATGAGGTGAAGCACGAGTGGTTTGTGGTTGATGCCACTGACTTGGTGCTCGGCCGCCTTGCTACTGAAGTCGCTCGTCGTCTGCGCGGCAAGCATAAGGCTATCTTCACCCCTCACGTTGACACTGGTGATTTCATCATTGTTACGAATGTGGACAAAATTCGTGTAACCGGTAATAAAGCCGAAGACAAGAAGTATTTCCGTCACTCTGGCTACCCCGGTGGTATTTACGAAACCAACTTCAAGAAAATGCAGCAACGCTTCCCGGGCCGTGCCCTGGAAAAAGCCGTCAAGGGTATGCTGCCCAAAGGTCCTCTGGGTTATGCCATGATTAAGAAGCTCAAATGCTATGCAGGCAGCGAGCATCCGCATTCTGCCCAGCAACCCAAGGTTCTGGAAATCTAAGAGATCATTAACATGGCTGAATCTTTCTACTACGGCACCGGTCGTCGCAAAAGCGCGGTTGCTCGCGTTTTCATGAAGCGCGGTGCTGGCAATATCGAAGTTAATGGCAAACCCATGGACGTTTTCTTCTCCCGTGAAACTGCACGTATGATCGTACGTCAGCCACTGGAGTTGGTTGAGCAATTGGGCAGCTTTGACATCAAAGTTAACGTAGTTGGTGGTGGTGAATCTGGTCAAGCTGGTGCTGTGCGTCATGGCATCACCCGCGCTCTGATCAACTACGATGCTGAGTTGAAATCTGCTTTGTCCAAAGCTGGTTTCGTTACTCGCGATGCTCGTGAAGTTGAACGTAAGAAAGTTGGTCTGCACAAGGCACGTCGCCGGAAGCAGTTCTCCAAGCGTTAATTTGCTTACTTTCTTTGCGTTACCGCAAAAGCCGCCTTCGGGCGGCTTTGTCATTTTTGCGCCCAAGGTTATGATTCAGCCCTTATGAAAAGAAAAGAGGAAGTCATGCTCAAAGTTGGTATTGTTGGTGGGACAGGCTACACCGGAGTGGAATTACTGCGTTTATTGGCACAACATCCAGGCGTTGAAATTCAAGCAATTACCTCACGGGGTGATGCGGGAATGCCAGTTGCCACCATGTTCCCAAGTTTGCGTGGGCGCGTTAATTTAAAGTTTGAAGACCCTGCCCAAGCGAATTTAGCCGCCTGTGACGTGGTGTTCTTTGCAACACCTAACGGCATCGCTATGCAACAAGCTCCCGCCTTGTTAGATGCTGGGGTACGTGTGATCGACCTAGCGGCGGATTTCCGTATTAAAGACATTGCCGAATGGGAAAAATGGTATGGGATGACTCATGCCTGCCCCGATTGGGTCGAAAAAGCCGTGTACGGTTTGCCTGAAATTAACCGTGAGCAAATCCGTAACGCCCGCCTGATTGCTAACCCCGGTTGTTATCCAACGGCGGTGCAACTCGGCTTTATGCCGTTAGTGCAAGCCGGTGTTGTTGAGTTAGGTGGCTTGATTGCCGATGCCAAATCTGGTGTCTCTGGCGCGGGGCGTAAAGCGGAAACGCATATTCTGTTCTCTGAAGCAGGCGATAACTTCAAAGCCTACGGCGTACCCGGACATCGGCATTTGCCTGAAATTCGTCAAGGTTTAACCGGGATGGCTGGGCAACAAGTTGGTTTAACCTTTGTCCCACATTTAACCCCGTTGATCCGTGGGATTCATGCCACGTTGTATGCACGCATTACCAAAGAGGCCGATTTCCAAGCCTTGTTTGAGCAGCGTTACGCCAACGAACCATTTGTTGATGTGTTGCCTGCCAAATCGCATCCCGAAACTCGTTCCGTGCGCTCGGCCAATATTTGCCGGATCGCCGTGCATCGCCCACAAGGCGGCGATACCTTGGTCGTGCTCTCGGTGATTGATAACCTCGTCAAAGGGGCGGCTGGTCAAGCCGTACAAAACATGAATTTGATGTTTGGCTTGGACGAAACCCTAGGACTTTGCCAATTGCCCTTACTGCCATGATCCATAAATTACGTCGTGCTCGTCCCCGCTTTGGCATCCGCGCTGATCGGGTGCGTATTCAAACGCATCTGCCTTGGTATTGGTATGCCGTCGGCGGTTTGCTAGTCGTTGCGTTAGTTGCTTCCGGTTTTTGGATTTATATGCGCTTGTCGACGGAAGGAATCAATGCCGCCAAGATGCAAGAGCTGCAAGCGAAAGTGACTGAATTGGAAAGTGAGGTAACGACCTTGCGTTCCACCAGTGGCACAGAGGAAACCTCACTGCAAATGGCAAAAAGTATGCAGCAAAAGCTTGCCGACAAAATGCACGAGTTAGAAAGTGAAAACACCAAGTTAAAAGAAGAACTGGCGTTTTACGAAAAGTTGGGTGGCGTTCGGAAAAAACACTAACTTTGTCGTGCTGAACTTTCTCCAGTGCTGACTAACTAATCAAATTTACCTGCCACCCTAATGTGTGGTGTTTTTTGGAGCAAAACAATGAATGCTGAAGCAACCCCGATCATTTTTACTGACAGTGCCGCGAACAAGGTACGTGAACTGATTGAAGAAGAAGGTAACGCCGAATTGAAATTGCGCGTTTTCGTCACTGGTGGCGGCTGTTCTGGTTTCCAATATGGTTTTACCTTTGATGAAGAGTGCAATGACGACGACACCACGATGGAAAAAAATGGTGTCACCCTGTTGATTGATCCAATGAGCTACCAATATCTGGTTGGCGCCGAGATTGATTACAGTGAAGGCTTGGAAGGCTCACAATTTGTGATCCGTAACCCTAACGCCACCACCACCTGTGGCTGCGGTTCTTCCTTCTCGGTATAAGTTTGGTGCTTGATTCGCCATCGTTTGGGTGGCGACCCAACATCTTAAGGACGGCATGCGTGCCGTCCTTTTTTCCCTCCCTGTCGCATTAGCGGCAGTCTTTGCCTTATTTGGTCTTGAATTCAATTAACCATATTCTATTTGGTTTGTAAGGCAAAAATCAATTTGGTCTATTTACTTACGATTACTGTATTGTAGTAGGAAGGTTAATGATTCATGAACACGGCAGTTGATATTACCGCCAGCTTAGAACTGATTAAACGCGGCAGCGAAGAGTTATTGGTTGAAGCCGAGCTGATCGAAAAATTAAAACAAAATCGCCCCTTGCGTGTAAAAGCAGGCTTTGACCCTACCGCCCCCGATTTGCATTTAGGGCATACCGTCTTAATTAACAAGCTGCGCCATTTCCAAGAGCTTGGGCATCATGTGATGTTCTTGATTGGTGATTTCACCGGGATGATTGGCGACCCAACGGGCAAAAACGTCACTCGTCCCCCACTGTCCCGCGAGCAAATTTTAGACAACGCCAAAACCTATCAAGAACAAGTGTTCAAGATTCTTGACCCCGCCAAGACCGAAATCTGCTTTAACTCGGCATGGTTTGATAACTTGGGCGCGGCAGGGATGATTAAGTTGGCGGCGCAGCACACCGTGGCGCGGATGTTGGAGCGTGATGACTTTGCCAAGCGTTACGCCGGTGGGCAGCCAATTGCGATCCATGAATTCCTTTATCCCTTGTGCCAAGGTTATGACTCGGTGGCGATGCAGGCCGATGTTGAGCTGGGCGGCACGGATCAGAAATTTAACCTGCTGGTCGGGCGCGAATTGCAAAAGCAAGCCGGGCAATCACCGCAATGTGTATTGATGATGCCGCTGCTCGAAGGCTTGGATGGCGTTAACAAAATGTCCAAATCCTTGGGTAACTATATTGGGATCAACGAACCGCCACGCGAAATCTTCGGCAAAGTGATGTCGATTTCGGATGATTTGATGTGGCGTTACTATGAATTGCTCTCGTTCCGCCCCACCAGCGAAATTCAACAATTCCAAGAAGAGGTCAAGGCAGGGCGCAATCCCCGCGATATTAAAGTCGCGCTGGCGCAAGAATTGGTGGCACGTTTCCATAGCCAAGCGGCAGCGGTCGAAGCTCTTGCCGATTTTGAAGCGCGCTTCCGCCAAGGGGCATTGCCTGACGACATGCCAGAATTAGACATCGCCACTGAAAACGGGCAAATTGGTTTGGCGCAGTTATTAAAGCAAGCCAACTTAACTGCCAGCACCTCAGAAGCGATGCGCATGGTTGGGCAGGGCGGGGTCAAGATCGACGGTGAGAAGGTAGAAGACAAAGCATTGCTCTTAAAGAGTGGTGTGACCGTGGTCTTACAGGTAGGTAAACGCAAGTTTGCGCGTGTTACCTTGAAATAAAGCTAAAAAAGTGATTTCTCTAATCCATTGTTTATCAATGATTTTTTTGAAAAGATGTGTTTTTTCTGAAAATAGTTAGGGAAATCGCTTGACTCCCTCTGGTTTATCTTTATAATGCGCATCTCTTCACCGCTGCGGCGACGCAGCAAAGTCTTAAGAATCAAGTAGTTAAAAACTTTTGTGGTAACAAAATTGCAGGTGAAAAAGCAAAACTTACATGAATTTGTAATATTGCTTAGCGATCTTTAACAATATGGACAATCGATAGGTGTGGGTGCTTGTCGTGAAGTCGAGG
>CAZOBT010000035.1:0-8259 GCA_964578025.1 uncultured Rhodocyclaceae bacterium
TATTTGTATAACCCGCTAAAGGAGTAAAGAAAAGATGAAAGCTATTTACGTTGCGATGATTGCCGCTGGTGTTGCATTCGCTGGTCAAGCCAATGCAGACGAAAAACTGGCAACGACAAAAGGCTGTATGGCTTGCCACAAGGTTGATGCCAAAGTGGTTGGCCCTGCTTACAAAGAGGTTGCTGCTAAGTACAAGGGCGACAAGGGCGCAGAAGCCAAGTTGGTTGACAAAGTCATGAAGGGTGGTTCTGGTGTTTGGGGTGCCGTGCCAATGCCTGCTAACAACGTGACCAAGGAAGAAGCCACCAAGCTGGTGAAATGGGTGCTCTCCACCAAGTAATTCTTGTTTTTTACAAGATTGCAGCAAAGCCGACTTTCGAGTCGGCTTTTTTCTTGCTTGACAAGCCTTGTCCCTGTTCCGACAATTCCCCAGTTATGCTGCAACACAACGTTAATTTTTTAACGTGTTAACTAATAGCAACTATCCGCTTACAACAACCATTATGGAGCTGATTGCATGAAATCCTCTCGTTTTCCCGGTCTGATGCTGGCAATTGCCGCTGCGATTGCAACCGTTGGCTGCTTGAAAGATGATCCACCCCCTCCTCCCGCGCCAACCGCACCTCCCCCAAAGCCTGAATTAACGATCAAAATCGGTCATGCCGCGCCTTTAACTGGCCCACAAGCCCACTTGGGTAAAGATAATGAAAATGGGGCGGTGATGGCGGTTGAAGAGCTGAATGCTCAGAAGCTTGAAATCGGTGGGGCAAAAATCAAATTTGAATTGCTTAGCGAAGACGACCAAGCCGACCCCAAACAAGGTACGGTAGTTGCTCAGAAGTTTGTTGATAGCAAAGTCGCTGGGGTGATTGGGCATTTGAACTCTGGGACAACCATCCCCGCCTCTCAGATTTACTCTGACAACGGGATTCCACAAATTTCTGGTTCTGCGACTAACCCCACCTATACCGCCCAAGGTTTCAAAACCGCTTACCGCGTGATGCCGAACGATGTGCAACAAGGTAAAGCCTTAGGTGACTTTGCGGCGAAACAAGGCTTCAAGACGGTTGCCATCATTGACGACCGCACCGCCTATGGTCAGGGCATTGCGGACGAGTTTAAGAAAGCCGCCGAAGCGGCTGGTTTGAAAGTCGTCGCTGCCGAATACACCAACGATAAAGCTACTGATTTCAAAGCGATTCTGACCAAGATTAAAGCCAAGAAAGCCGATGTTGTGTTCTACGGCGGGATGGATGCACAAGGTGGGCCGATGGTCAAACAATTGCGCCAGTTAGGCTTGAAATCTGCCTTCTTGACGGGTGACGGTGGCTGTACGCCTGAGTTCATTACCCGTGGTGGGGATGCCGCCGAAGGCCAATTCTGCTCTTTGCCCGGCACGCCATTAGACAAGATGCCAAAAGGTATGGAGTTCAAGCACAAATACATGGGTAAATATGCGCAAGAAATTCAACTCTACGCCCCCTATGTCTATGATGCGGTGATGGTGATGGTCGATGCGATGAAGCGTGCCAACTCCGTTGAGCCTGCCAAATACCTCGCTGTCTTACCGCAAACCAACTATGCCGGTGTGACTGCCAACATCCAGTTTGACGAAAAAGGCGATTTGAAAGAAAGCCCGATCTCCTTCTATCAAGCCAAGGGTGGTAAGTGGGAATTTGTTGAAACTTTAGGTGCGCCCGCCCCCGTCGCGCCTGCGCCAGTTGCCCCCGCTGCACAAGCTGGCATGAATGGCATGGCAGGGATGAACGGTATGGCAGGGATGACCGCGCCAGCTCCTGTAACACCCGTTGCACCTGCGCCAGTCGCTCCGGCACCTGTTGCCCCAGTTGCTCCTGCTCCGGCGAAGTAAGCTTGATGTAACCCATGAAACGGCACCATACCTTGGTGCCGTTTCTCTATGTAGCGCGATAACAAAACAAAATTACACAATAAATTTCTGGGTTAAATCGTTGGGTCAAACTTTTGGGGGCATACGTCTGGCATGGACATCTTTTTACAACAAATCATCAATGGCCTCGCCCAAGGCAGTATTTATGCCTTGGTCGCCTTAGGCTATACGATGGTTTACGGGATTATGGGCTTGATTAATTTCGCCCACGGCGAGGTGGTCATGATTGGTACTTTAGTAGCAATTACCACCATGACTTTATGTACTAAAGTCGGCATGTCACTGGGATTTGCCGCGTTTTTTGGCCTCATGATGGCAATGCTGGTGGCAATGGGTTTGGGCTGGGCATTAGAACGCATCGCCTACCGCCCCTTGCGCAACGCCCCACGCCTGACACCTTTGATTACGGCGATTGGCATGTCGTTAGTCTTGCAAAACTTGGCGATGATGACATGGGGGCGCAGTTACATCACCTTCCCCAGCATTGTGCCAATTAGCGATTTTGAAATTGCCGGAGCGCATTTCACCAACGTGCAACTTGCCATCGTGGTCATTTCTGGTGTGGTGATGGCGGGGCTGATGCTGTTGATTCATCGCACCAAGCTGGGCATGGCGATGCGGGCGGCGGCGCAAAATCCACAAGTGGCGGCGTTAATGGGGGTCAATGTCAATCAAGTCATTGCCTCAGCCTTTGTCATTGGTTCGGCAATGGGCGCGGTGGCGGGCTTTATGGTCGGCGCGTATTACGAAGTGGCGCATTATCAAATGGGCTTTATGCTGGGCTTAAAAGCGTTTACCGCCGCCGTGTTAGGTGGCATTGGCAACCTTGCCGGGGCAATGATTGGCGGCGTATTGCTGGGCATTATCGAAGCCCTAGGCGCGGGCTATATCGGCGATTTAACGGGCGATTTTCTGGGCAGCCATTACCAAGATATTTTTGCCTTTATCGTTTTAATCGCGGTGTTGATGTTTAAGCCCTCGGGCTTGTTTGGCGAAAAAACCGGAGACCGCGCATGAGTTACTTGCCTGTATTGCCTTGCTTGCCCTTGGCACGCTTACAAAATCATCGCTGGTTCGGTATTGCCCTGATTAGCGTGGCCTTAATCGCCCTGCCCTTTGTGGTAGCAGCGGGGGGGCAAGCTTGGTTACGCATTTTGAATTTTGCGATTTTGTATATCTTTTTGGCCTTAGGGCTAAACATTGTGGTCGGTTTAGCCGGGTTGCTGGATTTGGGCTACATCGCTTTTTACGCCGTAGGCGCATACACCTACGCGCTGTTGGCCAGCCCGCATTTTGGGCTGCATTTACCCGTGTGGGTGATTCTGCCTTTGGGCGCAAGTTTGGCCTGTTTCTTTGGCATTTTGCTTGGCGCACCAACCTTGCGCCTACGCGGGGATTATCTGGCGATTGTCACCCTTGGCTTTGGCGAAATCATTCGTATCTTTATGAACAACCTCAATGCCCCGGTCAATATCACCAATGGCGCACAGGGGATTAGTGCGATTGATCCGGTGAGTATTGCCGGAATGAAGTTTTCTGGGGTGACGACGGTATTTGGTCTAAACCTCACTTCAGCCCATAAATACTACTTCTTACTGGTGGTTTTAGCTTTGGTCTTGATTTTCGTCAATCGTCGTTTGCAAGAGTCACGCATTGGGCGGGCATGGCAAGCGATTCGTGAAGACGAAATCGCGGCGAAAGCGGTGGGGATCAATACGCGTAATATCAAACTCACCGCCTTTGCGATGGGCGCGAGTTTTGGTGGGATTGCCGGGGGAATTTTTGCGGCGATGCAGGGCTTTGTTTCGCCCGAAAGTTTTTCCCTCACCGAATCCATCATGGTGTTGGCAATGGTGGTCTTGGGAGGCATGGGACATATTCCCGGCGTATGTTTAGGCGCGGTGTTGTTGGCGGTGTTGCCCGAAGCCTTGCGCTTTAGCGTTGTACCTTTGCAAAAATTGCTGTTTGGCAAAATTTTGATCGACCCCGAAAGTTTGCGCATGTTGGTCTTTGGCCTTGCCTTGGTGGTGGTCATGCGTTGGCGACCGGCTGGCTTATGGCCTGCGCCTGAACGGCGGCGTGAGTTGCAAACCACGCAGGAGGGGCAAGCATGAAACCTGTTTTACTTTCTGCGCACCACATTGCCAAACATTTTGGCGGGGTAAAAGCCCTACAAGATGTCTCCCTGACCATTCGCCAAGGCGAGGTTTATGGCCTGATTGGCCCGAATGGTGCTGGCAAAACCACCTTCTTTAATTGCCTAACGGGTTTGTACATTCCTGATGGTGGCAGCTTCGTGTTCGCCGACGCGCCCTTACGTGCCAATGCCCCGCATGAAGCGGCGCAACGTGGTATTGCGCGGACGTTTCAAAACATCCGCCTTTTTGCGCAAATGACTACCCTAGAAAATGTCATGGTCGGGCGGCATGTACGCACCTCAGCGGGTTTGTGGGGCGCGATTTTCCGTGATTCCGCCACGCGCCGCGAAGAGGCAGCGATTCGGCAACAAGCCGAGGAATTGTTGCATTACGTTGGGATTGCCGATCGCGCCGCTGATTTAGCCTGTAATTTGTCCTATGGCGATCAACGCCGTTTAGAAATCGCCCGCGCCCTCGCCACTGAACCGAAATTACTCTGTTTGGACGAACCCGCTGCCGGGATGAACGGCACGGAAACGGCGGAATTACGCACCTTAATCGAAGGCATTCGCGCCGATGGAGTCACCATTTTGCTGATTGAACATGATGTGAAATTGGTCATGGGCTTATGCGACCGTGTTGCCGTCTTGGATTACGGGGCGCAAATTTGTGAAGATGTCCCCGCCGTGGTGCAAAAAGACCCGCGTGTGATTGCCGCGTATTTAGGAGGAGAGGGCGAAGATGCTTGAAGTCACCGGATTGCGTGTAAGTTATGGCGGTATCCAAGCGGTGCGCGGTATCACCTTCCATGTGAATCAAGGCGAAACTGTGGCCTTGGTCGGCGCAAATGGCGCGGGGAAAACCACCACCTTAAAAGCCATTACCCGCCTTTTGCCGCACAGCGGTGATGTGCATTTTTGTGGGCAGGACATGGGGCAACTTCCAGCACATCACTTGGTGCAACATGGCATTGCCCTTGTCCCTGAAGGTCGGGGAATTTTTCCGCGTTTAAGCGTGGCAGAAAATCTGGCAATGGGGGCGTTTGCGCGGAACGATAAAGCCGAAATTGCCCAAGACATCGACAAGGCTTACGCCCTGTTCCCCCGCCTCGCCGAACGCGCCAGCCAACTTGCGGGGACGCTTTCTGGTGGCGAGCAACAAATGCTCGCCATCGCCCGCGCCTTGATGAGTCGCCCAAAAATGCTGCTCCTTGACGAACCCTCAATGGGTCTCGCCCCCATCATGGTGCAGAAAATCTTTGAGGTGATTAAAAACGTCGCCAAAGAAGGCATGACCATCCTCCTCATCGAACAAAACGCCCGCCTCGCCCTCCAAGTCAGCCACCGCGCCTACGTCATGGAAAGCGGCAACATCAACCTCAGCGGCAACGCCCAAGAACTGCTACACAACCCCCAAGTGAGAGCGGCGTATTTGGGGGAGTAGTAAAGTAAATTTGACCTTACTTCGCCGCCGTTCGTAAGGCTAAAGCGGCGGGGTTGGCTTTTTTGGCGGGGTGGCGGAGGGCGTGGCGGATTAGCCATTTGCGCTCTTTGTTTGCCCCATCGAGCCAACGTTGGCAAATTTCTAGCACCAGCTCCAAATGGTCTTTGGCAATATCACCAAGGTGATTCGCCACGCTACGGCGCACATAGAGCGAGTCATCATCTTTTAATGTTTCAAGAATCGGCAAGACCGGGCTAGGGTCATGGATGAAGGCGGGGAGACGCATTGCCCACGGCAAACGCGGGCGTGATCCTTCTGAGCATAATCGCCGCACATGGGGATTCGGGTCGCTTGCCCATACCTGCAATTGTGCCAGTGTGCGTTCGGGTTGTTGCACTAAGAATGGACGTATTGAAAATTCGGCACTAAAGCGTTGCGTTAATTCGTATTGCGCCTGCATTGAAACCGGAAATGGGTCTTCCCCACCGTTGCCCGCCACATCTAAGCCATATTTTTGTACAAAGAAAACATGCGGCAGATAAAAAAAGACAGCCAAGCCAAAATCATCAGTACGCTCTAAAGGGGGCGTTAAAGAGGCTAATAGAATGTCGATGGCAGTGGTGTAATGGGGAGGTAAGCATTGCCGTAATGCTTGGGCTAGATGTTGCCCACGCCGCAAAATCCCCAACTCATCTAAACCAGATTGCGCCAATTGGCAGAACGCTTCTTGGGGGAAACTCGGATGCACTAAGGCGATATTTTGTGCCAAACACACAATGGCCTCTGCGCCCAACAGGTGCTTTAACGGCACGTCTTTTTGCATTGAGCGGGGAGCAGCAGGGAGGCGTGGTTTGAGTTCGGGAATGGGCATAACAGCAACGTTTGGCAAGGAGAGCCGCCATTGTATGCCCTCGCTCTCTTGAGGGTTGGTGTGACACAAGGCAGAAAGGATTTCCTGCCTTGTTGCTGTCATCATTTATTAGATGCTTAACGCATTGCCAGCCTTCAGCTCATCCAATAAATCTAAAGTGCGGGTAATAAACATCTCTTGCAAACTATCTGGCGTGGTCATACTGCTGCGTAGCTTGTCTAAAATTTCTGCAAATCGGTGCACATCAAGGACATCTTGCTGCCACGCATGTAACAACATGGCTTGAATGACTAAGGTTAGACCCTCAAAACCACCAAACATCATTCCCTCTAATTCTTTGGTTTTGCTCATTACTTCCACTCCTCCTAGCAGTTAATGAATTAATGCCCTTGCCCTGAATGGCAGGCGTTTGCTATGCCATATGTTTTGCCATATGGCAGACAATATTCTATGCCAAAAATGATTTAAAAGTATAAAAACATATGACAAATTGACCATTAACACCAAGAAAAAAGCCCATTGCATATGCAATGGGCTTTTTCAGAGCTTAACTCAGCAGACAGTACAGATTACTTCTTCGCTTCTGCCAGCGCGCTCTTCACTTGTTCTAACGTTGAAGGATCGTCAATCGTGGTCAAATCACCAGGATCGCGGCCTTCGGCTAGAGCTTGTAATGAACGGCGCAACATCTTGCCAGAACGGGTCTTAGGCAGGCCAGTGACGAACAGCACATGCTTCGGACGCGCGATTGCACCTAAGATGCCATCAACCGTCTTCTTCACTTCAGCTTCCAAGGCAATGCGTTGTTCTAAGGTTGCAACCTTGGAAGCATCCTTGACTACGGCGAAAGCCAAAGGCTCTTGGCCTTTTAACTTGTCTTCCACACCAACGACAGCCACTTCAGCAATCGCGTTGTGCGCTTGTACTGCCTCTTCAATTTCGCGGGTGCCAAGGCGGTGACCAGCCACGTTAATCACATCATCGGTACGACCGAGGATGGTGTAGTAGCCTTCATCGTCTTTAATTGCCCAGTCATAGGAAGAGTAAACCAGCGGCTCTTTGAACAGGGAGAAGTAGGTAGAGATGAAGCGTTCATCTTGTCCCCACACAGTCGACAAGCAGCCAGGTGGCAGTGGTGGGACAACGGCGGCAATCCCTTTCTCGTTCGCGCCACATTCAGAACCATCTTCGCGGAAGATGCGCAAGTCATAGCCGTATACAGGGAAAGAAGGCGAACCGTATTTGATCGCGGTTTTTTCTACCCCGTGCATTGCTGCCAGCATTGGCCAACCCGTTTCGGTTTGCCAGTAGTTATCAATAACGGGTTTCTGTAATTCACCCATAAACCATTCATGCGTGGGCTGATCCAGTGGCTCGCCTGCCATAAAGATATGGCGTAAGGAAGACAGATCATACTTATGCATGTAAGCAGGGTCTTGTTTCTTCAGAACGCGAGCGGCGGTGGGGGCAGAGAACATCACGTTGACTTTGTACTTCTCAACGATCTGCCACCAAATCCCGGCATCGGGACGTAATGGCGTACCTTCGTACATCACGGTTGCCATCCCGGCAATCAAGGGGCCATAAATGATGTAGGAGTGACCAACCACCCAACCAATATCAGAGGTAGAGAAGAAGGTTTCGCCTTCATAGCCACAGTAGATGTGCTGCATGGACGCTGCTAACGCAACGGCATAGCCACCGGTATCACGTTGCACGCCCTTCGGCTTACCAGTTGTCCCAGAGGTGTACAGGATGTAGGAGGGTTCAGAGGACTCCATCCATTCGCAAGCGACGTTGGCATCCAAATGTTGCTCACGCAGGGTAGCGTAATCCACATCACGGCCTTCGACCTTGTTGAATTCCTTATCCAAACCACGGTCGATCATCAGCACATT
>CAZOBT010000035.1:8359-14024 GCA_964578025.1 uncultured Rhodocyclaceae bacterium
CGATCACCCTTTTTCACGCCCAAGCTGCGATAAATCGCTGCCATGCGCATGACTTCAGTTTGCAATTCGGCGAAGGTGTAAATCTTCTCTTCGTTGGTTTCCGTAGAGATGAAGATTAAGGCGCGATCGTTTGGACGCTTTGCCGCGTGACGGTCAACCGCGTTGTAGCAAAGGTTGGTTTTGCCACCGACGAACCATTTAACAAATGGGGGTTTGGAATAGTCGTAAACCTGTTCAAAAGGGGTTTCCCAATGAATTAATTGGGCTTGTTCGCCCCAGAAACCATTGCGATCTTCAATCGAACGTTTGTGAAATTCCTTGTAGCTAGTCATAAGACTCCCTCTTAGTGTGAGTTTTCCTGCACGGCTTATCACCTAGTTACTGCCAAATTTCTGTTCATTTGGTCAGCACGAATCGCAAACGTTCTTTGTTTGCGATGATCTTGAGCTCAAACGAATCGCGTCTCCTGTTGGCAAGTTAGTTAACGACTAATTTGGGCTCAAATTTAGATTTGAATTCATAATTATGAATAGAAATTCAAGGACTGCCAATGGTGGCAAGCAAAAAGCGCGGTGAGAGCTAATGGCCTTTGTGAGTAGGCATGATTTCCCTACCTTACCCTTGGCGCAGGCTTAGGTTAAAATCGTGGGCTTAACTTGCTTGTAAGATCGGGTAATTCATGGCGTTGATTGTTCAAAAATATGGCGGCACCTCCGTCGCCAATCCTGAGCGCATCAAGAATGTAGCAAAGCGTGTTGCTAAGTTCCAAGCGCAAGGACATCAAGTAGTTGTTGTCTTATCTGCAATGAGTGGCGAAACCAATAAACTCATTGCCTTAGCCAAAGAAATTCAAGCTAATCCAGACCCTCGCGAATTAGACATGATCGTGTCGACGGGGGAACAAGTCACTATCGGCTTGTTAGCGATGGCTCTCAAAGAAATCGGCGTACCCGCGAAGAGCTATACCGGTGGTCAGGTCAAAATTTTGACCGATGACACCTTCACCAAAGCCCGCATCCTCTCAATTGAGGAAGCAAATATCCGCCGCGATTTAGAGGCAGGGCAGGTAGTCATTGTGGCGGGTTTCCAAGGGGTTGACGCAGCAGGCAATATCACCACCTTAGGCCGTGGTGGTTCTGATACCTCCGGCGTAGCCTTAGCCGCTGCCTTAAAAGCCGACGAATGCCAAATTTACACTGACGTTGATGGTGTTTACACCACTGACCCCCGCGTTGTGCCAGAAGCACGTAAGCTCGACACCATTACCTTTGAAGAAATGTTGGAAATGGCGAGCTTAGGCTCTAAGGTATTGCAAATCCGCTCCGTCGAATTTGCAGGTAAATACAAAGTTAAATTGCGCGTCCTTTCTAGCTTCCAAGACGAAGGGGAAGGCACTCTGATTACTGTTGAGGATGATAAGAATATGGAACAACCGATTATTTCTGGTATTGCTTTTAACCGTGACGAAGCCAAACTGACCGTGCTTGGCGTACCTGATCGTCCCGGTATCGCTTACCAAATTCTCGGCCCCATTGCTGATGCCAATATCGACGTTGACATGATTATTCAAAACGTTGGTCATGATGGGACGACCGATTTCTCGTTCACGGTCAACCGTAGTGAATTCAACAAAGCCTTAGCCGTGTTAGAAGGCGTAAAAGGCCATATTGGCGCGCGTGAAGTCGTTGGTGACAACAAGATTTGTAAAGTATCTGCCGTTGGTGTTGGGATGCGCTCTCATCCTGGTATCGCCAGCCAAATGTTCCGTGCGTTGGCAGAAGATGGCATCAACATCCAAATGATTTCCACCTCTGAAATCAAAATCTCCGTGGTATTAGATGAAAAATATCTGGAATTGGCAGTGCGCGTATTGCACAAGACCTTCAATCTAGATAAGTAATATTGGCAACAATAGGTAGGGTAATGGTTTAAATCAACACCAAGATTTACGCTTTTACCACTAGCTTAAATACCCCCTTTAGTTGTTGGGTCTCTTAGTTAATAAATCAATAACTAAATGACTAATAACTATTGGGGGAATTTTTATGGTGAGAGCGGGCGTGTCAGATCATTCTGTTTTATCCTTAACGCTCCGTTTATTCGTATTTCTTCGTATTAACTTAACTCGCTATGGCATTTCCCGCCCCTGATGCAGCCCCCCCCTTATTCCAAAATGTGCAAAAAGTTTTGCGTTGGTTGGCATTAGGTAAGCACGAACCCAAAAAGCGGCATTTCGATGCCCTACGCGAGCATTTATTGGTGTTACGGGCAGAGGCTCTGCCGACCCCGCATCACATCAAGTTACTTGAGCTAATTCATACCCGTAAAGAAATGATGTTTGAGGGCGTTTTGCCCTTATTGCATCACACTTCATTGCCAATTCCCCGCCGGATTCGCGGTTTAGTGCAAAGTGTGCAAGCTGTGTTAGAAAACTTGGCACAGGATTACATGGGATGTTTGGCCGAATTATTTGACCCGGATAAAAAAACACCAAGCCAACCGCCCCAAATTACCTTACATCGCAGTATTACCGCCTTATCGCAGCATATTTTTTTAAGCTATTTGTTAATCGCCCCCGCCCAGCCGGGAATTTGGCAGTCCTTGCATGGAGCTTATCTTAATGCCTGCCGTTTAGGGTTACAAAAACAAAGTGCAACCCCTGACGGGCCAACGATTGAACAAGTTTATAAGCGGATTTTGTTGATTGCATGTGCGCAGCCAGCCTCCTTTAATTCCTTAGAACTCATCTTTATGGCGGATTATGTTCGTCAGTTGGATAACAAAGCTCCGTTGTTAACCACCCCGCCCAAAGAACAAACCAGTGTTTTTTGGATTCGTCCCGATTTTGATCGACCACCGCAAGCGATTGCCCGCCGCCAAGTTGCTCCATCAGATACGGTCTTTTATTTTTCTTGTGTGGCAATTGCTGATTTAACCCAGCACCATCTGCAAGCGATTATGCAAGGCGAGCATCCGAGTCGCCTACATTTACCCGAATTTACCGGCACAGCTGCCGGGCAAAGCACCTTACGTCGCCTAAGCCAAGCATGGGGAATTCCGGCGAAACGTCGTTTTCAACGTCGGCGGCAAACGAGTCGGGGAGATATGTGCATTGGCATCCAAAATGCTTGGTATTTGCTGGCACACCCAGAAGACCCCTACTGCCTAAACAATTTAACGCATTGGATGATTACCAATGAAAGTGCGCAAGGCTATGGGGTGATGCATGTCTCTGGCAACATCGATCAATTGCACATTGGTGACATTGTGTTATTACGTCCCCAAGAAGGGCAGGCGACTTGGCAAGTTTGTGTGGTGCGCTGTGCTTACTCAGAAAATGCCGAACACATCGAATTAGGTTTACAAGTGTTGTCGCCACAAGCACAACCAGCGAAAGCGATTTTGCCGGAGTTAGCGAATACCGCTTACCAAGGACAATTGCCCATTTTGTTATTCCCCGCGCTGCCGCCTTTACGTCCTAGCCGCTCTATCGTTGTTCCTGCTGGTTTTATCAATCCGCAGCGTGGGCAGTTTGTGTTGATGATTGATGGGGAGAACCTGCAATTTAATGATGTGAAGGCCACCAGTCTGGATGAGCAAACTGGGCGCATTGAAGTCTTTAGCATTACCCCATAAAAATAACAGACCAATTGCAAAAGCTTCATGTAGGCCAAGTTGGATATGGCTTAGTTCAACATAGACCAACTATTAGAACCTGAATAACAGCTTGCCCATCAAGGTGCGCCCAAGTTGCAGCATACGATACCGGGGTAAGCCATTGCTTAATTCATCCGCTGCCACGGGGTCGCTATAACGACGGTCAAACAGGTTCTAGAGACCGATACTACCCTCCCAAGCTTTATTGGGAGCTTGGTAGCTAATATTGAAATTTACGATGGCATAACCGGGAACGCTATTCGGTTGGGCGTTAGAGTCAGTGGCGCGGCGGCTCATCGCTTGCCACTCCAGCCCGCTGCGCCAAGCCATACTCAGTGGATAGGTGAAATTAAGCTTGAGGCTCTGCCGAGGTACGTTTTCCATAGTGTTACCTTCCGCGATAGCGACTTTTTGCCACGTATACGCAAGGCGTAATTGCGCTTGTTTATGCGCGGTATCCCAATGCTGTTGCCATGCCAGTTCTAAGCCATTGGCACGGACTTGGGGAAGGTTACGGAATAAACCCGTATTGCTATCAATACCGACTAAATTTTCAATCTGAAAACGGTAGGCCGACGCGCTGAATTGGTGGCGATGGTTGTAGCGATATTCCCAAGTCGCGTCCCATGAACGCATCCGCTCGGTTTGTAGGTCTGGATTGCCAACTGCATACATTGGCAGGGTATAAAAACGTTGATAAACCGTTGGTAGGCCAAATGCGGTGGCATGGAGCAGCTTAAACAGGCTACCGTTTTCATGTTGGTGCACGATGCCAAAGCGGTGACTCCATTGCCCGACGTAGTCATTTTCTTTGTCATAACGTAGGCCAACGGTGAGATACGTGGCGGTTGCCAACGCAATTTCATCTTGTACATAAACACTGCTGCGTTGGCTACGTTTGTTACTGGCTAAACACGGCTGACTGCTACCGCTACTCAAACAGCCATAGCCCACATCTTCGTTAAGCTGATTTTGCCGATAGTTGTTACGGTATTCCAGCCCCAATATCCAACGGTGATTGGTAAAGTAACTACTCAGCAGGCGGCTTTCTCCCCCCCACCAGCGACCCTGATCGGTATCACGGTTAATTAGGCGTGTTCCCGTTGTGGCATCAAGACTGGGAAAGTTACCGTGATAACGATAGTTCCCAAAATACAAACGGTTATCCCACGAAACCCCCGTGGCAATTTTGTGCTCTTGTTTTAGCTCTAACAGGGTAAATTGATCCGTTTCTCGATGTTCAGGGTCATTTAACGGTGTCGCATAAGTACCTGTGGGTACATTTTGATCACGACGGCTATGAATCAAATTAAATTGCCAGGTCGGGCGGGTAATTTTGGCGAGGAATTTTTCTTCATCCCCCCCACCGACTCCGTGTGCGATACCTTTTTCGGTGGGACTATCAAATTCGCTGAGGGGCAGGCGGCTACCTTGGCGATTGCTTTTGGTGTAGGAAAGCACCATTTCTGTACCCGCTTGGTTGGTCTCCCCCCAAGTCACTCGCCCTTGTTGCTGTTGGCCTGAGCCAACGGTATACGCGACTTCTGTGCCACGAAAACTCGCGGCACGCCGTGTTACCACGTTGATTACACCAAACATGGAATCGCCGCCATACACCGAGGCACTGGGGCCGCGTACTACCTCGATTTGCTCGACTAAATCCAGATCAAGGGGAAAGGAGGAATCAATCGAGACACTGCCAAAAATTGGTTCGTTAATCGCAATTCCATCAATCAGGACTTGCAAGCGTGAGCGGTAATCACCAGGAGTCGTAATGCCACGTCCTGCCACATAGTTGTAGGTATGGTCATTGGTCACCGTAAAACCATTCAAGCTACGCAAGGCTTCTGCCAAAGTACGCCAGCCATAGGCACGAATTTCCGCACGGGTGAGGATAGAAACCGAAGAAGGGTTGAAATCTGGGTTAAGGGCAAACTTTGGGGTACGAATGACCGGGGTTTGGAGCAGGGTTTCTAATGGTTCTTCGTCAATTTCTAGTTTGTTCGCC
>CAZOBT010000036.1:0-13939 GCA_964578025.1 uncultured Rhodocyclaceae bacterium
ACCCGCTACGACAAACTCGCCGCGCGATTCGCCTCTTTCGTTGCTCTGGTTGCCAATGTCATTTTGCTCACTTGAATATCAACAGACTCTAGGCGGCAACCTCGTTGTCGCCTGCCCCTTTCTTCATTACCTTACCTTCAGCAGCACGGGCTTTACGTACTTCTTTCGGATCAGCAATTAAGGGGCGATAAATTTCAACCCGATCCTTGTCGCGCAACACAGTGTCTGGTTTGGCTAACTTGGCAAATACGCCTAACTTATTCTTTTTCAGATCAATATCCGGGTATTTGTTCAACAAACCACTGGCTTCAATTGCTTGTTGTACAGTGCTACCACTAGCAAGTTTAAGGTTTAGCAGTTCTTGTTTATGTGCTAGTGCATAAATTACTTGCACATTGATCTTGCTATCGTTATTGGGCAACTCAGACATTGGGAACTCCATACACTTGGTCGGCACGTTTAATAAAGGCATCCACAAAAGTATTAGTGATGCGGCTAAACACTGGGCCAATAATTTTTTCTAATAGTTTGCTCGAAAACTCGTAATGCAAAACAAATTCAATTTTGCACGCTGTCGCATTTAACGCACGAAAATGCCAAGCCCCTTCAAGCTTACGAAAAGGCCCATCCAACAAACGAATCAACATTTGGCTGGGAAATGTCTTGCTATTTTCGGTGGTGAAATGAGACTTCACACCATGATAGTCAATGTGCAAAGTTGCCGCCGTTTTACCGGCATCGCGTTGCAATACCTCGGCACGACTGCACCACGGCAAGAAGTTGGGGTAATCCTCGCAGTGATCGACTAAGGCATACATTTTTTCGGCGGAATGCCCAATTAAAACCGTTTTTTCTACTGAGGCCATCGCCCGTCAGCTTCCTTGAATCTTGTAGAATGGTAATTTTAATAGATTCCCTCTAACAATGAGTATTACTACCAACAAGAAAGCCTTCCACGACTACTTCATTGAAGAAAAAATTGAAGCCGGAGTCGTCTTAGAAGGCTGGGAAGTCAAAGCCATCCGTGCCTCCCGTGCGCAGATCAAAGAAGCCTACGTCATCATCAAAAATGGCGAAATTTTCTTGTTAGGGATGCACATCATGCCCCTACCCACCGCGTCTACCCATATTCATCCTGACCCAGTACGCACGCGCAAATTGCTGCTCCATGCACACCAAATCAATAAGTTAATTGGTAAAGTCGAACGCGCTGGCTACACCCTCGTCCCCTTGGATTTGCATTACACCAAAGGCCGCATCAAAGCTGAAATCGGTTTGGCAAAGGGTAAAAAACAACACGACAAACGGGACGCTGAGCAAGAAAAAGATTGGAAACGCGAAAAAGAACGTTTGCTTAAAGACCAGAATCGCTAAGTTTCTCTGCCAACCCCTGAAACACGTTGTCGGACTCATTCGCGTTAGCTGGTATTAACTCTTACAAGGAGCACAGCATGAACTGCACTATCCGTTTTTTTGGCGCGGCAGGCGAAGTCACCGGGTCGTGTTATTTAGTCGAAACCGATAATTGCCGTTTTTTAGTCGATTGCGGCATGTTTCAGGGCGGGAAGATTGCCGAGCAAAAAAACCTCGCCGCTTTGAGTTTTGGGGTCAAACACATTGATTTTATGTTGCTGACCCATGCGCATTTAGACCATTCTGGCCTCATTCCCCGTCTGGTTGCCTTAGGCTTTCGCGGCAAAATTTACGCCACCACCGCAACGGTGGATGTGGCGGCAGTGATTTTGCAAGATTCGGCGCATATCCAAGAAAAAGAAGCGGAATGGGCGAACCGCCACCATCATCAACGCCATGCCAAACGCGGTTACGACCGTGCGCCGTTGTACACCATGTTGCAAGCGCAACGTAGCTTGGATCATTTTGTTGCTTATGACTATGACACGCCGTTTAGCCCGTTGCCGGGGGTGGAAATTTGTTTCCGCGATGCCGGGCATATCTTGGGTTCTAGCATTATTGAATGTTGGCTAGGCCAAGGGCGCGGGGCGAAGAAATTGGTGTTTTCTGGCGATTTAGGGCAACCGAATCGCCCCGTCATGTGTGATCCCTACCGCATTACCAAAGCCGATTATTTGTTGATCGAATCGACCTATGGCAATCGTTGCCATAAAGATTTAGCCAGCACCGAAGCCGAATTAGTCCATGCGATTAACGATACCTTAGAACGTAAAGGCGGCAACGTGATTATTCCGGCCTTTGCCGTTGGGCGTACCCAAGAATTGCTGTTTATTCTGACGAATCTAGTACGCAATGGACGGATTAAACCGTGGCCGATTTATGTCGATTCACCGATGGCGGTCTTAGCCACCGAATTGACGCTGAAACATGCGGCCTTAGTCGATGCAGAAACCCAGGAATTGATGGCTTGGCATCAGGCCAACCCCCAGTTGCCGCCTATTCATTTTGTTGAATCTGCTGAAGAGTCGATGGAATTAAATGAAATTCCTAACGGAGCAATCATCATTTCTGCCAGTGGCATGTGTGATGCTGGGCGGATCAAATATCACCTTTTGCATAATCTGGGGCGCAAAGAATCCAGCATCATCATTGCCGGTTTCCAAGCGGGCGGCACACTGGGACGGCGTTTAGTCGATGGGGCGCGGCAAGCGACCATTTTTGGTAATGCCATCCCAGTACGCGCCGATCTCTACACCATTGGCGGCCTGTCCGCCCATGCCGATCAAACGGCCTTGTTAAATTGGCTGCGCAATTTCCATACTCCACCGCGCCGCACCTTCATCGTTCACGGCGAAGCTTCTGCCGCAGAAGCCTTTGCCGCTGCGATTCATCATGAATTGCAATGGCAAGGTATTTATCTCCCTGATGCCGGGGAATGTGTGCCGTGCTGACGCATTAAGCCAAAATACTCACCGCAAAACTTCACAAATTTAACTAACTACGTTAACACAGGGGGCAATGATGAATTTAGAAAAGGTAATTTTTGGTTTCTTTATTGTATTAGCCGCAACACTAAATTTTGGGTTTTTTATTGGCGATATTGAACGTCCAGAATTACATAATGTGTATGAATTAGCTGCTGCTTTGGTGATTAGTTTGATCGCTACCGCCTTAAAGTTTGGTGACAGAACCCAGATTGGAGCGATTCATTTATCAACAAGCCTAGTGGCTGATTTGCAACTAATTGCTGCTGCCATTACATGGGCAGTGGCAGAACATGTCACTGGCGTTGGTATGACAGCCCATATCACCTCTAGTGTTGTTTCCCTCTCTGGTGGAGCATTGTTTGCCAATATTGTCTCGGTAATTATCTTAATTATTGAAACCGTGATGATGCGCCGCTAAGTGCTGGGGGCAATATGAACAGTACGTTTTTCCTTGTCCTACGGCGGATGCGTATTCCACTTATTGTTTTAATTGTGATTTACGCCATTTCAGTTTTTGGCTTAACCCTGATTCCTGGCGTGGATGCAGAAGGTAAAACCACCCCGCCGTTAAGTTTTTTCCATGCCTTTTATTTTGTTAGTTATACGGCAACGACCATTGGTTTTGGTGAAATTCCTGTCGCTTTCTCGGATGGGCAACGCTTATGGGTGACGTTATGTATTTACCTAACTGTGATTGGTTGGTCATATTCTGTCGTCACCTTAATCGCACTATTACAAGACAAAGGCTTTCAAAACACCTTAACGTTAAATCGCTTTCGGCGGCGTGTGCAGCGATTACGCCAGCCGTTTTATTTGGTATGTGGTTGTGGGGAAACTGGAAATTTAATTTGCCAAACTTTTGACCATATTCAACATGCCTTTGTGGTGTTGGAAAAGGATGAAATCCGGGTGCAGGAGTTGGATCTGCAAGATTTTAAAACCGATACCCCAGCCTTAGCCGCCGATGCCAGCCAACCAGAAAATTTATTGTGTGCAGGTTTAAAACATCCTAAGTGTCGTGGTGTTTTGGCCGTTACGGATGACGAGGAAAGCAATTTAGCCATTGCTATGGCAGTGCGTTTGCTAAACCCGAAAATTCCCGTTATTGCCCGCGCACGCACCGCTGCAACAGTAGCCAACATGGCCTCTTTTGGCACAAATCACATTATTAATCCCTTTAGCCGTTTTGCCGACCATTTGGCAATGGCGATTGCTGCACCTGAGCGTTTTCGCTTGGTGGAATTACTAACGAGCCTACCTGAAACGACGATTCCCTCGCCGCATCGTCCTCCAGCTGGGCAATGGATTTTGTGTGGTTATGGTAGTTTTGGACAAGCGGTCGCCGAAAAATTACTAGCGACTGGGATTGAGCTAACAATTATCGAACCTAGCACCATTGAACCGAGCAACTCCCACAACTATCTTGGTGCACAAAAACATATTGTTGGTAAGGGAACAGAAGCTCCTGACCTGTTCGCGGCTGGCGTAAAAACAGCGGCTGGTTTAATTGCAGGTAGTAATAATGATGTGAATAATTTGTCAATTGCAATGACAGCCTATGCGTTAAATCGCCAGTTATTTGTGGTTCTACGTCAAAATCAACATCGTAATGCACCTTTATTTAATGCGTATGCAGCTGAATTTACGATGGTATCAAGCAAGATTGTGGCACAAGAAAGTATTGCCATTTTAACGACTCCTTTGTTGGCGAAATTCTTGGATTTAGTACGACTACAAGATGAAATTTGGTGTGCGCAACAAACTGAGCGGCTGAGTCAATTAAATGATGGCTTAACTCCTGTGGTCTGGGGACAAAAATTAAATATTTCTGAATCACCTGCTCTCTATAAAATGTTAATGCAAGGACAAACAATTCGCTTGCTTGATTTATTAAAAGATGGGCGTGACCGAGAGCAGGCACTACCATTGATTGTATTGCTGATTGCACATGATAACGACGAAGTTACGCTCTTACCTGAACAAGAGCAGAGACTCCGTCCTGGTGATCATTTATTATTGGCTGGACCATTATGGAGCAAGCACAATTTTGATTTCACCGTTGATAATTTGCGGGAACTTGAGTACGTGTTAACAGGTAATGATGATTCAGGAAGCTGGCTCTGGGCGTGGTGGAAATGCAAACAAAGGCTTGGCAGGAGCAATTAAATAGCTCACAACATATAAATTGTTAAAAATAAAAGACCAAATTAAAAAAAATCCACTAGACCATGCTACACATGGCGTTTGAAAAATAAGACCAAATGAAATTCTTTTGAGGCTTTTTATGCACGAATCCAGCAAATCAATATTTCATAAAATCAAAGACTCCCGTTACGCCACGCGCTATTTAATTGGTGATGGCATTGATATTGGTGCAGGGCCAGACTGTATTGCGCAATATCATGAATTTTTCCCCTTAATGCGCTCTTGTCGTGCTTGGGATAAACCCGATGGTGATGCGGAGTTGATGGCAAGTATTGCCGATAACACCTTTGATTTTGTGCATTCTTCCCATTGTTTAGAACATATGCGTAACGTGGAAAACGCCCTAAGCAATTGGTTACGCATTCTCAAACCGGGCGGGCATTTGATTTGTATTATTCCCGATGAGGATTTATACGAACAAGGCGTATTCCCCTCAAAATTTAATTACGATCACAAGCATACGTTTACGATTTACAAACAAAGCTCACCAATTAAGGTGAGCATTAACTTAATCGAATTACTGAGCCAACTCAGTATTCCGGTACAAATTAAAAAGATTGAATTGTTAGACGCAACGTATCGTTACGAGCTGGCGCGACAACTACGGGCAAATAAACAAATTACCGATCAAACACAAACGCCAATCGGTGAATGTGCCATTGAATTTATTTTGCAAAAACTTTAACTAGCCCGAACGCTTCCCCACCTTCGCCTTCATTGCACGCACTTCAAAACTCACTTGATCTAATACCTCGCAGCTATTGCTATTGCTGCTACTTTGGCGACGGCAGAGTTGGAGTTGATGTTTGCCGGGTTGGGGTAGCCAGAGGAAGGTTTTATCGGCAGGGGCGAGTTCTTTTTGGTCGAGTTGCCAGAACCAATCTACCTTACTTTTATTCGCTTTGTTCGCCTTACCCCCTTTGCTTTCTTTGCTGCTGTTATCAGCGGCGATACCTTGCACTGTCAATGCCACACGTTGCCGCGCAGGGGGAATGTCGGGGTCAAGGGCGAGCAAAACGCCATTGGTGGGATAGGCAATGCGGGCGAGGTTTTTCGCTTCCGTGGCATAGATCACTTTGCTTTCTGTGCCGCGTAAAAACCATTCTTCACGTTCCACTTCCTTTGCGGGTTCAAAGCGAATGTGTTGTTGCACTAGGCCGGGTGGGGGTGGAGGGGCTTCGCTACGGCGTTTTGGGCGGCCTTGCGCTGGGTCGCCACGGTGCAGCCAGTCCATCACCTCACGCCATACCGGGGCGGCTCCCGAAATTCCTGAGACATCGTGCATCGGTTGCCCACTGGCATTACCAACCCATACCCCCACGGTGTAATGGCGCGAATAACCAAGACACCAGTTATCACGCATATCTTTGCTCGTCCCCGTTTTGGCGGCTGCCCAATATGGCGTAGCGAGCCAAGATTCCAAGCCAAACGTCCCCGCACGCGCATTACGATCCGCCAGAATATCGCTGACTAAAAAGCTGGTTTCAGGGCTAAACGCCCGATGTGGCGCGGTGGTAAATACGCCACTACAGCCTAGCCCTTGGCAATTTATCCCTTCATCCGCTTTGGCTTTAGCTTGATTCGCTTTTGCCTCATCCAACTTGGCTTTTAATGGAGTCCATTGCCCTTGATTCGCAAGGGTGCGATAGGCATTGGTGAGTTGCAGCAAGGACACATCTGCTGAACCTAAGGCCAAGCTATAGCCATACCACTCCCCACTTTCCTTCAAACTGGCTAAACCCAGCGTATGCAGTTGTTGATGCAAAGCATCCGGGGTGACTTGGATAATGGTGCGTACCGCTGGCACATTTAACGAGCCGCCCAAGGCATTACGCACCGAGACCCAACCACGATAATGTTGGGTGTAATTTTGTGGCGCGTACAAACCACGTCCAGCATCAATGCTTAAGGGAGAATCATCTAACAAAGTGGCAGGAGTCAGTAAGCGTTTGCTAAACGCCACGCCATATAAAAAGGGCTTTAAGGTTGATCCCGCTTGGCGTAATGCCGTTACCGCATCGACTTCGGCAGCACTCGAAAGATCACCACTTGAGCCGACCCATGCCAGAATTTCGCCTGTGGCATTGTCTAACACCACCACCGCCCCATCTTCCACATTTTGCTTGGCTAATACGGCTAAATGGCGGCGTAAGGTATAACGGGCAAATTGTTGTAAATCAGCATTCAAGCTGCTTTTAACGTCGACACCGGGGCTTTGTAATAACTTCCGCGCAAGGTGCAAGGCCAAGTTCGCTTCGCCCTCACCTTGGCGCAAGCCGCCGCTTAAGGCCAAACTGGCAAAGCTATCTAAGCCGTCACATTCGCTGGCGCGGCTCATGTCTTTGAGCAAATTGCAGGCACGTTTACTCACAACCGCAGGACTGGCGTTAGGAGCACGAAGGAGGGCGGCAGCCAGCGCGGCTTCGCGTTCGTTTAAGCCATGCGGCCATTTACCAAACAGGCCGCGACTCATTGCTGTAATGCCTTGGTATTCGCCCCGGAATCCAACAAGGTTGAGATAGGCCTCTAAAATCTGCGGCTTCGTCCACTGCCCATCCAAACGTAAGGCGAGGGCAGTTTGGCTAATTTTTTCTAGCAAACTGCGCCGTCCTCGGCGTTGCCCATCTTCATCCAGCAAGCCAACCAATTGCATGGTCAGGGTGCTTGCACCACGCAAATTACCACCCCAAAAATTTGTCCACGCCGCTTTGCCAGCCGCTTGCCAATCTACGCCATCATGCTCCAAAAAGCGTTTATCTTCGGACAAAATCACCGCACGGACTAAGACGGGCGGAAGGTCTTTGAGCGATGTCCACGCAAAACGGCGCACTTGCTTATCGACACGCAGACTGTGCAAAACACGCCCATCGCGGGCTAAGAGCTTGGCTTCTGATGGACGATATTCCGCTTTAACTTCGCTAAAACTGGGGAGGGCGTGTGCCATGTTTGTCACTAAGGCACAACCCACCCCAATCAGCCAAACCCGAAACCAACCCCGCACCAACTGACTCTTCTTACTCTTTGATGCTAACTTTAGCATTCGGAGCTTCACCAAAGATTTCTGGGGCATACATCGCTTCGACCCGTGTCGCAGGCAAGGTAAATTCACCGCTATTGTTCAAACGCACGGTGTATTCCAAAACACTGCGGCCTTTCGGTAAGAAATGATAGTAAGCCCGGTAGAAGCTAAAGGTACGTTCCATAAAGCTAGGCCACCAGCCTTGGTTACGTTGGCCTTGGGTCGCAATGTCTGAATCACGCCCATCACCATCCCCCAAAATCCGCGCTCCGCTTGGAATTGGGTCAGACACTGCCACCCATGTCATGTCTTGATCCGCGTCAATGGTCAAGGTGACCCGCCACAAGTCGCCACGACTGACCGCTCCCGGCGTTTTCTCTTGCAACGGCACAACCTTACGGCTCACGCGATAGCCCATTGCCTTACTTTCGGTGACAGGCACAGCGGCTAAGACATTGACCGTTGCCCACGGTTTGCCTTTGCCTTCATGACGCAGCGCGAGTTTGCCATTGCTGGTCGCTGCGGCTGCCCAAGTCAAATTCAAAGGTGTGGCATTCGTACTATCCGCTGCATCATTACCCTGCCATTGCCGCTCGGCTTTGGCTTTACCCAAGGTCGCAACCGTTGTGCCACTCACCACATCACGCTCAAATTTTTGGGCAAAACGGTCTAGCGTGACTCGCGCCCAGGTATTAGCTGTCGTCGTATCCCAATGCCCAGCGCGTTGCCGTTGCATCACCCCTTGTAACAAGCGGGGTAAATCATCCTTCCATGCGGGGTCATCCAAGGTCGCTTCGATTAAGCGGAAAAGGTTGAGATTGCTGTTAATCATCAACCACCACGCATAATCACCGCTCTCCGTGGTAAAGCTGACCCGGTTATTGGTGAAAGTTAAACGGTTACGGATTTCTTGGCTCAGGCTGGCTAAACGTGCCTCGCGCTGCGGCATTCCTGTTAAACGCTTGTTGATGAGATACGCATCAATCAAGGCAGAGGTTGGCAGACGCAGCAGATCACCTAAATCCAACGCCGCTGCGGCACGGGTCAGCAATTGGGGAGGCGTTTCACCTAAGCGGCTGAGCACCTGAATTGCAGAGAGTTTGCGTAAGAGCAGATCATTACTGGCATAGGCAGGAGCCCATGTTTTGTTTTCGATCTTACCTTCAACAAAGGCCGCCAAGCCCTGTTGCATCTTGCGCCGACTTTCGTCAGGCAACGCAAAACCTGCCAACTGGCTCATTTCCAAGACATAGGCCGTTAGCGCGACATAACCCGCGTCATTGCCGGGGAAATAACGCGCCAAGCCATTGCCATCTAAATAGCTCGGTAAAGCATCACTGATTAACTTCCACTTCGCGGCATCATGTAGACCAACTGCAATCGAGGTCTTTTGTTCCAAGCAGGCAAAGGGATAATTGTTGAAATAACGTTGTAGACCAATTGGTGGCACGGCTAAGCGTGGCGTTAAGCCAATCTCAAACCCACCTTTATTGGGCAAGCTACCCGGAACAGGTGTGGCAGCAACTTCATAGGGCGCGGTCAGTTGGAGCAAGGTCGATTGCTGCACGGTTAATGGCACAGCTGGGGCAATTTGTTGTGTCACTTTCAACACATCTTGTTGCCCCGTATCGGCTACCGCTGCAATTTCCCACGGCAAACTGGCGATTCCTTCGGGAGCCTGCAAGGTCCATGCCACTTCAGCCGCGCCTTCGGCTTCAAGGCTAAGCTGTTGTTTTGCCAGAGCTTGTTCCCCGGCTTTGGCAGTGACACTCACATTCATCGCTTTTGCAGTGCCATTACGCAAGGTCAAGGTAGCCTTGTATTTGTCACCTTCGCGCACCACAGGCGGCAAACCAGAAATGAGCTGCAAATCTTGCTTGGTGCGAATGCTGGTACTGCCTACCCCAAACAAACTTGTCCCTACCGTACTCACTCCCACCAACTTAAATTCGCTTAAGGAATCATTCAGCTTTAAGCCAAAGCTTGCCGTGCCATTCGCATCTAGCTTGATGCTGGGATACCACGCTAACAAGGTATCAAACAACTCACGCGCTGGCGCACGACCACCGCCCCCCCCGGCGGGGACAGCCTTTTTCCCAAAGTGACGTTTCCCAATCACTTGCGACTGTGCCGTTGCGGTT
The DNA here is from genome assembly GCA_964578025.1 of uncultured Rhodocyclaceae bacterium. Classification (GTDB taxonomy): domain Bacteria; phylum Pseudomonadota; class Gammaproteobacteria; order Burkholderiales; family Rhodocyclaceae; genus CAZOBT01. The sequence continues at coordinate 10,266 of CAZOBT010000036.1, forward strand.
TCCACCAAATAAGCGCGTGGACTCATCATGGCAGGCAACATATCCCATGTGTTATTGGGACGTAGCTCCAACAAGGCTTGGTCAACCGCCGCGAAGGTTAACTCTGTTCCCGCCGGGGCAGGTTTGCCATCTGGGGTGGTGACTTTAACCTTCACCGTCGCATCTTCACGGGGGCGATAGTCACTTTTATCGGTACTGACTTCGACATTGAGTCGGAAGCTCTCTGTACCAATTGCTACTTCAGCAATCCCCAAACGGTAAGACGGTTTCGCCAAGTCCACCATTGCCGTTGCTTGTACTGGGTTCCACCATTCTTTAAACCATGCGATGGGTTCGCGCCATCCCCAAGCGAAGAAGGATTGCCACGTTAATGGCTCTAAACGTCCACGTACCACCAACACAGAAACGAACGCATTTGGCCCCCATTCGCCTTTAATCGGCACTTCCACCACGGGGTTAAAGCGCGATAAAGGTTGGACAAAACTTTCCAAAATGCCTTCTGCTTCGACCGTAATCAGCGCGGTCGCGTCACGGAAAGGCGTGCGTACTTGGAAACGTGCGATGTCCCCCGCTTTGTAACTAGGTTGCTCTGGTAAAACATCAATCCGGTCTTGATTGCCCGCAGAGAACCAATTGTCATCATCGCCATTGACCCAATAACTAGCAGAACTACGGCTGATATTGCCTTGCTTATCCTTCGCTTCGGCAACAACGACCACGTTCCCTGCCTCTTTTTGCGTTTTTGGTGAGCAGCTCAATACGCCTTGGGCATTGGTTTTGCCAGAACAAAGCTCGCCCAGATCAACAAATTCCTCATGGTTTTCATAGGCATAGAAGCCACCAACAATCCGCCGCCGATGGCTGTAGTCAATGCGCCGTTGTCCTTTGAGCACGACAGCTTGATCGGCAACTGGTTTGCCATGCACGTCTAACACAATGGCCTGAAGGCGGGAACTACCACCTTCTTCGCCTGCCCACTCATTGACTTTCAAACCAAGCACCACGGAAGCAGGCCATAGCTCCACCCGACCGCGAATCGTTTGGATTTCGCCATTTGGATCAGGGAAACTCATTTCGGCGCGGAGCTCACTCGGTACGCTCGGCACATTGGGCAAATTAACCTCTAACTTACCTGCCCCGGCTTTATCCAATTTGATGCTCTGATTATTTAAGACCAACTTCTCTTCTTGTCCGGTTTTATCAAGGCCAAAGGCTTTACTTTCGCCTTCGCTAAGGCTCAGACCAAATGCATACTCATTGTATTTTTCAAAATTAACCCAGCGTTCGCTCAAGGTTGCTGACACTTGTACGTCAACATTTTTTGCCGCACCACCATTGAGGAAAGATAGTCCCAAGGCTAAGGGGATTTTTTGTACACCAACCTGACGCGCTGGCACACCTTGCACGCTGCCAGTAAATACGGGCAAGCGGAAATCGGAGACGCGGAACTCACCGCTAATTTTATCGCCCTGCTTACCCCCACGTAGGCTAATTTCATAATCGCCTAATTTCGCCGAGTCAGGGATTTTCCATTGGCTAATCGCTGCCCCTTGTTTATCCCATTGCACGGCTTGCGTAAATTCGCTGCCCGTATCGCGGTGGGTAATGACCAGTTGCGTCGGTAATTCTTCAACAGGGGGGACAACAAAGAAATTACCGCGCCGCTCCCGCACAAAGTGCTTCATTGACACGGTTTGTCCCAAGCGGAACAAGGTGCGGTCTAAAACGCTATGGAATTTGAGTTTTTCCTCATCTTCCCAAGTATTCATGCCAAACCGCCACGGCTCAATCCCTTCATTCCAATCCGAACGGACAAAGCTATAGTCTTCGTACTGAGCGGTTTTTAAACGCGCACTGGCAAAGAGGAAACAGTCATTTTTATTCAGAGCTTGTTTAACGAGGGCGCGGCCTTGGGCATCGGTTTGCCCTTGCCATAAAGATTGACCTTTGCAGTTAGAAATCTGCACTGTCGCGCCACTGACTGGCTTGCCTGTATCTAAGGCTGTGACCCACACCAAGGCATTGTCCTTACCGACTTTCAGATGCACACCCATATTCGTGACTAACACAGTCGTGCGGACATACATGGGTTTGGGTGAAGACAGTAAGGCTGCCCCTAATTGGCGACTTTCGATTTCGACAATGTGGAAGCCCGGCTTGGTCAGAGGAATACCAACCACTTCAAATAAATCACTCCCCCCGGGTTTGGGCAGATTTTGCCGCTTTACTCCGCTACGCTCGGCTAAGAAAGACAGTTCTCGTGGGTAGTAAAAATCGGTGACTCGTTCCATCACGCCATCACGCTCAAGACTGACTTGTTTCGTTTGTTGTTCAAATTTGTCTAAAGCCGCAATCGCTGCCAAGACTTCGCCATCTTGGGTTAAGACTTGCTCGGCAAAGCGATGGCTGCCCGGTACGCGCAAATTGGCGGTGGCTAAACTTGGTTCAACATTACGCAAGGTAACTGGAAGAATCCCGCCTTCTTTTAATTCAACAATGCCAAAGCTACCGGGGAATTTAGCTAGAGGTGGCAATTTTCCAGTGCGGAAACGTAAAGGGAATTTATCGGCGTTACTTAATGCCCGCCCCGCATCGTCTTTAACCCCAGAGGGAATTTCAATGCTCAGTTCAGCATTTTGTGGCAGAGGGCCAGGGAAGGTAATGCTATCCACCATGCTTGCCCGGTCTGAACCAGAATTAGGGTTTGTCGGTGCGCGTTTACCCTCTGGCGTAACTAAACGGAATTTGCTGGCTAACTTGGCATCAATTGACGCATTAAAACTTAAATTAATCGGTGATAAAGGCGTACACGGTGCATCGGCACGTTCCCGTTCGCAGCTCATGCTGGCTTTAAATGGCTCGCGCACCGTATAGCTAAACGCTTCTTCTTGATTCAACGGCGTACCATCCGCCGCCTGCATCCCTTTACTCCAAACCAAACGCATTTTGCTATTGGCTGCCAATGCTTGGCTACAGCTAACAACTAACTGCGCCTCGTTTTCCGAATGCCCATGATTTTGCAAAATCTGCTCACGCTCAGCTTTGCCCACTAATTGTGCAGGAATGCGTTGCCCAATGCCTTCTACCTCGCACCATAGGTTTTTCCCAAGATTGTTGGTGTTAACTGGGCTGCCCGTAGTGATGATAAAGGCTTGATCTTCGGCAATTTGGCTCTTGTTACCCGGATAAATCTGCCATACCCGAGGTAAAGCCGGGGCAAAAGCATAGCGATTCGTCCCCGTAATCGCCTCGCCATTACTCGCTTTTAAGCCGGGTTTGAGGGTGAATTCGCAGCGTTCGCCCAGTTGCAAAGGCCGCTCTAATTGCCAGACCCAATGCTTGGTATCTGCCCAGCGTCCCGTCCCTTTTACCGTCCCTTTGCTCCCTGCACAATTCACATTAAATGGTGCATCCGCATTGGTTTGCCCCAAAGCCACCATATCGGCACTAAAAGCCACCGTGGCGCGACTCGTTTCACGGGTTTGTCCTTGTGGCTGGAACTGCTGCACTGTCGCAGCATGTACTGTGCCGAGCAAACCTAAGGTCAAGGGAAGAATCTGCGTCAGGCGGCGTAAGCGCAGACGGGAGAATAAGGGGGATCGGGGAAACAGGGAGAACATGGCAGACATAAAACTCACCCAGCAAAAAATGGCAAAACTAAAAGGCGGCGGTAG
>CAZOBT010000037.1:0-4582 GCA_964578025.1 uncultured Rhodocyclaceae bacterium
TAGGCGGGTTTTCGGCGTTTTATATTCAAAAGTTCGGGATTTATATTGACCCGGATATGGTGCGTAATGTGTTGCGCACCGATGTTGCTGAAGCGAAAGAATTATTTACTTGGGATTTAGCAAGGCATGTCATTATTTTTGTGGGAATTCCCTGCGTATTGATTAGTCTTTTGCCGTTGCGGGTTTTATCGTTTGGGCAAGCGTGTTTATGGCGTATTGGCAGTTGCGTGCTGGCTATTTTGTTGTTGGTGGGTAGTCTTGGCATGGTTTTTCAAGATGTTTCTGCCCAGATGCGTAATCACAAAGAAACACGCTATTTACTTACCCCGGCAAATGCGACGTATTCTTTAATTCGTGCCTTAGGAAAAGATGTTAAAGCCCAAGTCAAAGCCCGCGAAGCAATTGGTACAGATGCTGCACTAGGTGGCTCGTGGAAAAACCGGAATAAGCCGGTGTTATTTGTTTTTGTCGTTGGTGAAACGGCGCGTGCGGCGAATTGGGGGGAATATACCGATTTACAGGGTAAATCTCGGCAAACGACCCCAGAATTAGCGAAGCGTGATTTGATTACTTTTGCGGATGTGACCAGTTGTGGCACGAATACAGAAGTTTCTGTGCCCTGCTTATTTTCTAAACAAGGTCGTCGCAATTATGACGAAGATAAAATTCGTAGTAGTGAGTCCTTATTACATGTCTTGAAACATGCGGGCTTCCGTGTTGTTTGGCGTGATAATCAAGCAGGTTGCAAAGGAGTCTGTTCGGGTTTAGAGGAACAACGTTTGCATAATGCAAAACATGCCAAGCTATGTGATGGCGAGCGTTGTTTAGATGAAATTCTCTTAGATGGGGCAGAACAATTAGCCAGTGATAATCAGGGCAATTTAGTCTTAGTTTTGCATCAACTTGGGAATCATGGCCCAGCCTATTTCCGTCGTTATCCTGAGGCTTTCCGCCGTTTTACCCCAACATGCGATACGCAAAATCTGGGGCAATGTACGCAAGAGCAAATTATTAATAGCTACGATAATGCGTTGGTGTATACCGATCATTTCTTGGCAAAAACCTTGGATTTCCTTCAGGGACAAAGCAAGAAATACGATACTGCACTTGTTTATGTGTCAGATCATGGTGAATCTTTAGGGGAAAATAATTTGTTCTTGCATGGGATGCCTTACGCCATTGCCCCAAAAGAGCAAACCAAAGTGCCAATGTTTATGTGGTTCTCGCCAGAATATTTACGCAACTTCCAACTTGACCAAGCGTGTTTAAAACGTATCGCGAAAAGCCCTGTGAGCCATGACAATATTTTCCATTCAGTCTTGGGCTTATTGGATGTACGCACCAAGGAGAAAGAAGAAAACTTTGACTTAAGCACCACTTGTCGTAAGGCACAAGTGAGTACCGATTAAGCGACGGATTTTTCTTTAATCACATCGCCCCGACAAACGGCTTAAGAGCTTGGCAGAGGCCAATTTCTTAATAGTGTGTTGGGGCTAATTTTTGGAATCAGCACATCATTAACCTAAGCGTTTCCCCAAGTCTATTCATGCAGCAATGGCTAAAACGGCAGACTATCATTTTGTTTACTTCTGCCATTGTTTTGTTAATTGTTTTTGAAAATACCAATATTGATTTAATTGTTAGTGAATGGTTGTATGACCGTAATGCCGGTGACTTTATTTTCCGTCACCATTGGCTATTTGAAAAAGTTTTGCATCATGGGATGAAAACCTTTTCTTTTGTAGCGGTATTTATTTGCCTTTATTTTTGTTGGCAAGGGCATAAAGGCCGTTTATCTTGGTTGCCACAACGTAATGCGTGGGTAGCAGCTTCTGGGATGATTCTGATTCCTATTGTTACTACGTTGTTAAAGCATTTAACGAACCGCCATTGTCCTTGGGATGTGATTGATTTTGGTGGGTTTGCCCCTTATCAAGGCTTATTAACTGCGCCACCAGAAGGAATGAAAGGTGGGCAATGTTTTCCAGCAGGACATGCCGTAGGTGGGTTTTTATGGTTAATTTGGGCAATTGCTTTACGTCCAATGGGAAAACAAGTGGTGTGGCTTGCTTGCAGCGTTGGGCTAGGGCTGGGGTTTCTCATGGGGGGGGCGCGTATGGCGCAAGGAGCCCACTTCATTTCCCATACTTTGTGGACATTATGGCTAACATGGTGCATAGGCACGTTATTAGTGCTAATTTTTCGCCCAGTTTTAGAATCCGCACCAATATCAACAATAAATCAAAACAAATATTAAATTCGCCAAAATTAACCGACTTGATTGTTAAATAAATTATTAAATAGAAAGGTTTTTTTATTTGTTAAAAGAAAATACCTAAACCTTTCTGATTTATGTACAATTAGCCCACACGCAAAATGTGATCTGTTGGTTTAGCATATTAAGTGTTAAATATTTAATAGGTCTGATTATGTCAGGCAAGAATGTATTGGGAGTAGGATTGTGTTTGGCAAAGCGACGACAAAACAAGAGAATTACCCAAGCAACCGTATTGATAGTTTGGTTGGTAATGGGACGGTTATTGAAGGTGATTTAATCTTCACGGGTGGGTTACGCATTGAAGGCGAAATCCGAGGCGATGTTAGCGTTGCTTCTACTGATGCAGGCATGTTGGTGCTTGGCAGTGATGCATTGATTAATGGCAATGTTCGGGTGACGCATTTGGTGGTTGGAGGTACGGTGAATGGTTCTGTCTATGTAACCGATACCGTTGAATTACTGCCAACGGCGAAGGTACGAGGCGACATTCATTACGGTACGCTTGAAATGAAGGTGGGCGCAGTGATTCAAGGGCATTTAGTGCACGTGGGGGACGAGTCTTCCATGCCGTCACGCTAAGTTTGAGTCTTCCCTTTTTCATCATTTCCGAGGGTCAAGATGTTCAAAAAGAAAGACATTCCTGTTGCAGCTCCAGTACTACACAACCCCGCATTTGGGTTGGCGAACTTTACTGGTCTTTGCCTCAGTAACCGTTATGATCGCATTGAGGCTCGTCGTTTCTTATCGATGTTGATCGTGCGTGATCGCTTAAATTTGCGGGCACACATGCAGCGTATTTGCCTGATCTTAGTCGACCATGATGAGCCTGATCGCTTATTCGGTGCCGTAGCAGATTTGTTTTTGGCCTTAGGAAATAAGGGGCAAGCCTTACGAGTGACCGTGTTGCAATTGGTCAAAACCCAACTGAAAAGTGCGGATCACGATTTCTTGTTTGCTTCGTTGGCTTCGGGGTTGTCACGTATTGGTGAGCATGACGTAAATGGTGCATTGCTTAGCAATGGTGTGGTTGCGTCAGATATTGTGGTCGAACGACAACGTGCTAGCATTGCTGCACCAGTGGAAGTCGATGCAGTTGAGCTTGCCATTCAGCATTTAGAAGATGGTGACTTAGAGGGCGCAAGAACGCTACTCGAAAAAGCACTGCTTGATGATCCAAGCAATGAGGTTGCAGAAACTGAATTGTTGGAAATTTATCGTCGTAGTAGAGATAAGCAACATATCCGTGCGATGTCACGGGCGTTGCAGGCCAAAGGGGTTAAGCTTTCCCCGGCATGGCAATCTCTTTCATAACAACTGCCTTCACCTGTCGAGACAGTAACCGTGGAACTACCCAAAACAAACCAAGCCCTACGAGTTGCCACCCTCAGCCTTACGCAACGGAACCAGGCACTCCTTGAATTCTTTTTTGCCAATGCTGGTCATAGTCGCTTTGTCATGACGGACGAAAACCAAGCGGATGCGGCAATTTTCGACTTTGACAACATGGCATCTCGCCTGCATTGGGAACGTTTTTATGCAGAGCGGCAAAAGCCTGGTATCGCTTTATCAGTGACGGCACAAGAAGTCCCAATGACATGTTGGGTGCAAAAGCCAGTAACGCCTGTCGCAATGATGGAGGCAGCTAATCGTCTACGTAATGGTGACTGGTATCAGCCTGCGGTTTCTAAAGAAGTGTTATTGGATGCAGTTGCTTCTGCCGACCCCGTTGTTGCTGAGCCTGTAGCAAACAACGATGTCGTTATCCCTGAAGTACAGAAAACAACAGAAATAGAGATAACGGATATTGCCGAAACTCCTCCTGTTGTTTCTGTTGCAGAAACTAAAAGCGAAGTTGCGCCTCCTGCGCCAGTACCTGTGGCTTCGGTGGTGACCCCTCCTTCTGCTCCTGCTGTTAAAGCAGTTTCAACAACAGTTCCAGCATCTAGTGCTGCTCAAGCAAGTGCTGGGCAAGCAAAAAAAGGTGGTGGTTTCTTATCGCGTTTGTGGGGGATGTTAACAGGGGGCGAAGCAGAGGCAGAAGCCAAACCAGCGGTTACGCCGAATCTCACCAGTGCAGCACCACCAGCACCCGAAAAGGTGAATACGCCGCCCGCACTGCAACCACAGGTTGCACAAACAAGTATGTTGCGCAGTGCTAGCGCGCCAGCCACAGCAGAAAAAGTAGCTGTCGCATCAACACCAGTGCTTACTCCTCCTGCTACTGTGGCTGAAGTTCAACCTGCAGCAGTTGCCAATAAGCCAGAAGCAGTACAACCGCCGCAAGCAATTGCTCCTGCTACACCT
>CAZOBT010000037.1:4682-13704 GCA_964578025.1 uncultured Rhodocyclaceae bacterium
GTTTCTACTTCTGAAAAGCTCAAACCAGAAGCCAGCGAACGCGAACTTGCAGAGGCTCCAACATATTGTGGTGAGCATGCGGATGTTCCCGTTGGGCAAATTGCGCAAACTAGCAGCTTGTTCTACAACTACAACGATTACTTGATTGCAGCTCTGCGTGAAACACACCTTGTTGGCGCACGGTGGCGGTCGCCTACTCGCTTGGACTTGGATTTTGGGACGGTTATTTATGTGCCGTTAGAAAACTGCATGTATTTGGATTTTCCCGAGGAGCGTCTGTATTCGGAATTGAGTGTCTGCCATCCCGGGCGTTACAAGGTGCGTATGGTAGCAGTGCAGGAATTTGCTGATATGCAAAGTGATTTGCCACATTATCACCGCCTGCCTCGTTTCGATGCCATGTTATGGAAGTTGGCATTACAGACATCATTGGGTCGTTTGCCACAAGGTACTGATCTAAAACAGGAATTGTTCCTTAAGGCATGGCCGAATATGACACGTTTCCAACCAACGCCTCATGCTATGCGGATTGCTGCTTTATGGGCAAACCACGGTGCAACGTTGTTGGAGACGATTCAGAAACTCGACATTCCACAGCGTTACGTCTTTGCGTTTTACAATGCTGCTTTCAGTTCAGATTTGCTAACTACGGATGGATCACGCATCAAACAAGCCAAGCGGCGTTCGCATAAGTCACAAGGTACTTGGTCGCGTTTATTCAGTTGGTTGCGCCGTGCTTAATGTTTCTGGGCATTTAATACTCACTCACCTCGTCGTCTGCAAAAAATGAGTCAAATCGACCACAAAATCATATTTACAGGGCCTGTCGGTGCAGGGAAAACGACAGCCATCGCTGCCATCAGCGATATTGAGCCGATCCGAACCGATGAGGTTGCGACGGACATGACTAACAAGCGTAAACCCGCCACTACAGTGGCGATGGATTACGGCATGATTCGCTTGGGGCCTACAGAGAAAGTTCACTTGTATGGCACGCCAGGACAAGAACGTTTTGATTTCATGTGGGATATTCTGACCAAAGGTGGTATTGGTTTGATCTTGTTGTTGGACAACACACGACCTACCCCTTTCCAAGACATGAAGTTCTACATCAATGCCTTCCGGCAGTTTATTGATGAGACTCGGCTCGTGGTTGGGATTACCCAAATGGATGTTAAAAATACCCCCGGGCTGGATGAGTATGTGGCTAAATTGCACGAACTTGAGGTGTTAGCCCCGGTGTTTGAAGTTGATTCCCGCAAACGGGATGACGTATCAATGCTTATTCAGGCTTTACTCCTTTCGCACGATCCAGGAATTTAAGGCAAATGGACCAATATACCCTCACTGGTGAGTATTTCATTCACCCGACTCCAGCTGGTGCTTACTTTGCTACCACTCGTCCCACGCAAGAAACAGCACGTAGTTTCTTACAACGCTTATTGCGTGAGCCAGTCACCCCCGCACTGACAGCCCCCATGTTGAAAGACTGGACGGGTCTTGATCCCCAGGCAGGGCTTGAGTTCATTTATCACTTACAGGCATCGGGTTTTATCCAAGGCTTTAAGTCGCCCCAACGCGCCCCCCTCGATAGTATTGAGAAAGTGTTACCGCCTTTGTTGGCGCGCTTATCCGACGAAGGGAAAGCGGTGTTAGCAGAAAGCCGGGGCTTGCAATTGGCGGCAGCTGGTTACACCCATGAAGTCACAGAAGAGCTGGCGGCTTTGGGGGCAGACCTTGCTGGTGTGCATGAGCGTCATGCAAAAATGTTAACTAACAATTTGCGGGTACGGGCTGAAGGCTGGGGGATGCTGAATGCGGCTGGATATAGTGAGTTAGGGTTTTGGCCACTGTATTTTGCTGATGACTACTTTATTCTTGTGATTGGTGGCACACCACAATTTAATCAGAGTGCGTTTACCACCCTGTTGTGGTCGCTTGGTGTCCGCTACGGACAAGTTGCCTGATATCCTCGTCTTACCATATTTTTTATAGGAGATTTTCCATGCGTGCAGATATGCTTAACTCCATTCTGAGCGAGTTGAATGGTTCTACTGCTGATATCGAAGCGTCCGCTGTGTTGTCAACCGATGGTTTGATGATGGCTTCTATGTTGCCCGCCAGTATGGATGAAGACCGTGTGGGTGCGATGAGTGCAGCGATGCTGTCCTTGGGTGACCGTACCGCCAAAGAATTGGCGCGTGGTGAACTGGAGCAAGTGCTGGTAAAGGGTAATAAAGGCTACGTGTTGATGACTCATGCTGGTCATGAAGCCGTGTTAACTGCCTTATGTAAGCCAAATGCACGCTTGGGCTTGATTTTCTTGGACGTGAAGCGAGCCGCCGAGAGCATCAGCAAGATTATCTAAAACGCGAGGTAAATCATGGAAGACATGCACCCCTCGCAACTTGCTAGCCAAGATTATCGCGAATATAAACTGACCTACTTTGAAGGTAATACTCGTACTGTATTAGTTGTGGATGAGGAAGTGCCTTATCCCGATGGCAAGTTAATTGTGTCACGCACTGATACCAAAGGGATTATTACCCATACTAACCAAGCTTTTGTGGATATGTCGGGTTACACCGAAGAGGAGCTGATTGGGCAGCCACATGCTATTTTGCGTCACCCTGATATGCCAGCTATCGCTTTTAAAGATGTCTGGGATACCTTGGGGCGTGGTGAAAAGTGGCATGGGTATGTGAAGAATATTCGTAAAGATGGCCGCTACTACTGGGTTTTTGCTTCGGCGATTCCGAATGTGCGTAATGGCGAAATCGTAGGCTTTACGTCTGTACGTCGCAAACCTTCGCGTACCAAAATTAACGAATGCATCCCACTGTATGCCGAGTTACGGGCAAAGGAGCTTGGTCATGACGTTTAATCTCACCGTTAGCCCAGACTTCTCACCTGACCACATCACGGGTTGGTATGTATTTAATACTTGGTTACAGCGTAAGCTTGGCTGCCGTATTCATCTTGAGCTATACGATGATTTCGACACACAACGTAAGGCCATTGCTGAAGACAAGGTAGATTTGATTTTTGCTAATCCCTTTGATGCGGCAATGCTAGTACGCGACAAAGGTTTTACCGCCCTTGCTTGTCCAGAAGGTAAGCGTGATGAAGTGGTGATTGTTGCGAATATCGATTCACCAATTGAGAAAATTGAAGACCTCAAACCTGGTGTACGTGTTTGTGAAACACAAGACCCTGACGTAAATCTGATCGGTACGATTTTGCTAGAGCCTGCGGATTTAACGAAAGACAGCATTCAAGTGCTGCCTGCGGCAACCTATGTATTGGTGGCGCGGCATTTGATGCAAGGCAAAGCAGATATTGGTTTCTTCTTGAAGGAAGCCTATGATGATCTCAGCCAAATCATTCGTAAGAATCTAAAGGTTTTGGTAACAAGCCAAATCAGTGTGGTGCGCCACGTTTTACTGATTGGGCCGCAAATGCAGGAGTACCAACAAACATTGCAAGATGCTTTGGTCGCCATGTCCCAAGATGCGCAAGGGCAAGGTGTCTTAGAAAATCTTGGTTTTTCTGGCTGGGAAGCTCAGACGCATGAAGATACCGAATTCATGATTGATCTGATGGACACCCTGCTTGACTGATTCATCTTCTTTTTGCCTTTGTCAAAACGCCCCATGAAACGTGTCCCACACAAGCTGCTAACACTCGCTCCCTCTTTGATGGCTTTGCCCGCGCTGGCCTTAAATGCCACCGCACCTAGCCCACAACTTGGGGAGAAGCCCTTTACCTACCGGGAAACGGCGGTTCATGACACTTTGTGGAAAATTTCCAAGAGTGTTCTGCCGTCCAACAGTGGTATTACGCACCAGCAGTTGATGGCAGCTTTGTTGCGCCACAATCCTAGTGCTTTTGCTAATGGCAATATCTTCTTGCTGAAGCAAGGCGTTAGCCTAACGATTCCTGATCGGGCTAGCGTTCTTGCGGAAGATGTAAAGCTGGCGACCAGTTTTTATGTATCACAGGAGAAAGCTTGGGCAACAGGCAAACGCTCCCCGGCTTTATATGCCTTAAGCCAAGAGGTGAAAGTTGCGCCTCCGACTCCGGTAACACCGGTGTCACCCCCAGTTGCGACCAAGCCAGTTGAGCCACCAACTGCCCCAGTCAGTATGGCTCCGGTAACGCCCCCGACACCGCCTGTTGTTGCGCCGCCAGTGCAACAGCCAGTGGTGACGACTCCTCCGGTTGCAACTCCGAATGTTGTTGTGCCAGCCCCCAATGTGCCTGTTCCACCAAAAGACAACCCTGCGGTTGTAATTAAAGTACCTGAGGCAAGCAGCGAACCGAATTTGGATGAGGAATGGTTGTATCTCGCTGGAGCGGCAGCCTTATTGGGTGTTGGTGTATGGACATTGCGTCGTCGTAAAGGCGATGGTGAGCCAGATGACATTCCAACTGAGTCACAAATTGACGCAGTAAGTAATTTTTCGACCGCAGGCTTTAGCAAATTGCCTGACGATGCCACAACCAGCGAGGCAGAACTGAAGCTGTTGATGGCCATGGCGTATCGTGAGTTAAAGCGTGAATCTGCGGCACAAGAGTTGTTGCGTGAAGTGCAACGCGAAGGTGATCCCGAATTGCGGAAGCAAGCGGAAGCCTTAATGGAAGCTGACGCGCTGCTCAGAGGCCGTTAAACGAACAAGATACACCCCCAAACCAAGGCAGTGACCGCTAAAGCCAGTAAGACAGCGGCACTGCCTTGGTCTTTGGCGCGTTTAGCTAAGGGATGGCGTTCGAGCGATATCCGATCCACGATCGCCTCTAAGGCAGAATTTAAGACTTCCACAATCAGCACCAATAAGACACTGCCCACCAATAAGGCTTTTTCTACGCCTGTATTCCCAAGGTATAAGCCTAACGGTACTAAAACGAGGGCTAAGAGCACCTCTTCGCGAAACGCGGCTTCATGCTGCCATGTCGCTTGCAAGCCTTCACGCGAATAGCCAAAGGCATTCCAGACACGCACCAAGCCTTTTTTACCTTTTAAATCGTTACTTAAAACTTGCCCTTCGTTTGGCTCAATTGCCATTAAGTTGCTCCTATTGCGGCACTTTCGTGCTTATAAAAAATAGACCAAATAAAAAAATGGCCTAGAAAGCATATTCTTATTGCCTAATGCTAACCTAGACCAAATATAAAATACTATGGCAAATTCCGTGCAATGCGGAAGCCAAGAATCGTATAGCGTTTGTCGGGGGGATAGGAGTAGCGATAGGCGGAGCGTAGGCCGACTGGGGTGCTATCCCATGAGCCGCCCCGGAAGGCTCGCGCACTGCAATTATTACTATCAATGGCACTGCCATCGGTGGGGGCGTTTTTAAAATCGGCTTGGTAGCAATCTTGCACCCATTCCCACACATTGCCCGCTAAGTCATATAAGCCAAAAGGATTGGCAGAAAAGCTGCCAACTGGCACAGTTTTTTGGCGATAACTGCCTTTACTACTGCCGTTATAGGTGTAATTGCCATCAAAGTTGGCTTGGTCAGTGTTGATTGTCGAACCAAGCGTAAACGGGGTTGTTGTCCCGGCACGGGCGACATATTCCCATTCCGCCTCGTTGAGTAAGCGATATGGCTTCTTGGTTTTTTGCTGCAACCAGCGGACATAGCTTTGTGCATCATCCCAATTCACATTGATGACTGGGCGTGTACCACGCCCCCATCCTGCGTCATCAGGGCGATGTGTGCAGCCGCCAGCCGCCACACAGGCATCCCATTCGGCAAAGGTGACTTCAAACTTACCTACCGCAAAGCTGTAATTAATGCTGACGCTATGTTGTGGTTCTTCATTGGCTTTGTGTTCGCTTTCGCTGCTTGGGCTGCCCATGACAAAGCTACCCGGCGCAATGACCACCATGCTGGGGCACACATCACAATCCTTAAACTCTTGTTTGGCACGGTAACTGACCGTTTGTGTCGTCGTCGTGGTGTAGTTGGTATTGGAGTTATTGGTATTGGTGGTGGGGCGATTCACTCCGCCTTGCTCCTTTAACTTTGCCAATAAAATCTTGGCGGCGGTGACATATTTCCCTTGGCGATATTCCTGCAAATACAGCTCAACCGCAACGATGCTATTGCTTTCCTTGGCGGCATTCCACGCTTCAGTTTCGGGGTCAAGGCTGGGCGAGGTCGTATTTTGTTGCACGATGGTGACTGGCCCAGTAATAAAGTAAAAGTCGCCTTTAATACTGCCTTCAATCCACGGTTCTTGTTTGCCTAGTGATGTTTGTTCAACACCAGAAGCGACTTTTTTCAGCATTTGCTCAATCGGTTGATTCGGGGTGGCGATATGGCGCAATAAGACTTCGGTATATAAACCGTTTTGCCCTGCTCCATCTGCCGCGACACTGCCGGGGCGGGTAGCAAATGAGATTAGTGTACCCGTTGGGGCATTGCCCACTTTCGATAAACCCGTGGCAGAGGAGCGGAAGCTCCGCGCATAGGGGTTATTCCGACAGGCATCTAAAAACACCAGTTTGACCCCCGCTTTACTTTCTTCAAGCAAATCCAACACTGTACCGACGTTGATGCTTTGCTGTGGTACATCCAATTCGCTGTTAATTTCGGCATCAACAGCAGGTAAGTAATTCACCCCCTTCACCTGTAAACCATGTCCCGCATAGAAAAACAACGCTTCGTCACCCGGTTTAATCCGGCTTTGGAAGGCTTGCAAGGTTGTGCCAATTTGCTTGGCTTTGAGGTTTTCGCGCACGATGACTTCAAATTTCAAGTCTTTTAACTTGGCCGCCATTGCCCGCGCATCATTCACGGGATTCCGTAGCGGTGATTCGGTATATGCCGCATTGCCAATGACCAAGGCAACCCGTGCCGCCCATGTTTCTTGCATAGATAACGTGGCGATGACCACACTGACCAACCAGCCCATTTTGTGCCACAACATTTCTTTTTCCTTGGAGTGAAACCAGTAGCTTGAATTGTAACGAGGATGTGGGATTACACGGAAACACGCTAGGGGATAACAGCACATTTTTTGATGTGGCAAAGGGAGTGACAACACCGTATCCCAATTTGCGTAATTTAGGTAAAAATAAGAATAAATTATTACAATTTTTCAGATTGCCGAAACCCAAATCCCCCCAAAAAAGGCGACACTAAAGGCACATTCAGAGGGGAGAAGATCATGAAAAGCAATCACTCAAACATGCCGAACACAACAAATTTACCGGCTTTAACAAAAGAATCTCCTAAGATTTCCTTGAAAAATATCGCAGTTTTGCTGGTAATTTACACTTTCTTAGTATTTGGCTTGAACGTAAATTCCTATGCAATTCAACAAAAAATGTCAATACACAAAGTTTTAGAAAATGTAACGCAAGCAGTGCTAGAACATAGTCGGTTTGACATTGCGATGAGCGAAGAAGACAAGCAACAGTTGCGCATGGAAATGCGGCAACAGTGGAGTAACACGGGCAGTAGTGCAGACAATGCACAACAGCAAAAAGCATGGAAACAAATGGGTAGCAATGATCGTGAGCAAATGCGCCGTGACATGGTGCAAACACCAGTGATTGAGCTGCCTGCGACGGCGGCTGGCCCAGTGAATCCTGCTGCTCGGCGTTAATCAGTGTTAATTACGTCGTGTTTTGTCGCTTTGTGTAGAATGCGTTCATGAATTTGTGGTCAAAGCGGGGAGTGCCACACAGGGTACTTCCCGCTTTGCCATAGCTTCATGACCCATAATCACTAGGAGACAATAATTATGCAACGTCGTGATTTTCTGAAAAAAGCCTCTATTGGTGCTGCCGCTGGTGCAGCGGCTACGGTTGCCGCGCCCGCTATTGCGCAATCTGCCCCCAATATCAAATGGCGGTTAACCTCTAGCTTTCCCAAAAGCTTAGACACCATTTACGGTGGTGCAGAGGTCTTAGCCAATCGCCTGCGTGCCATGACTGGCGGTAAGTTTGATATTCGTGTCTTTGCAGGCGGCGAAATTGTTCCCGGTTTGCAAGCCTTAGATGCGGTGCAACAAGGCACGGTAGAAATTTGCCATACCTGTTCTTATTACTATGTGGGTAAGGACAAAACCTTCGGCTTTGGTACGTCGGTGCCGTTCGGCATGAATGCCCGGCAGATGAATGCGTGGCTGTATTACGGTGGTGGGCAAAAGCTGCTGGATGAGTTTTACGCTAATTACAACGTTGTCTCCTTTGCCGGTGGGAATACCGGGACGCAAATGGGTGGCTGGTTCCGCAAAGAAATCAAGACCTTGGATGATGTCAAAGGCTTGAAGATGCGTATCGCTGGCTTAGGCGGGGCGGTATTCCAAGCCTTGGGTGCGGTGCCACAACAAATCGCGGGCGGCGACATTTACCCCGCCTTAGAAAAAGGCACGATTGATGCCGCCGAATGGGTTGGCCCTTACGACGATGAAAAATTAGGCTTCTACAAAGTCGCCAAGAATTACTACTACCCAGGTTGGTGGGAACCCGGCCCTGTGATCCATTTCTTTGTGAATAAAAAAGAATGGGACAAATTGCCCAAGGAATATCAAGAAGCTTTCCAAGCAGCCGCGTATGAAGCCAACGTGACCATGATGGCGGAATACGATCACAAAAACCCCGGCGCGTTGTCTAAGCTTTTGCAATCCGGGGTGAAGTTGCAAGCCTATCCTAAAGAAATCTTAGAAGCGGCGTACAAAGCGGCTTTCCAGATTTACAACGAAGAAGCGGCGAAAAACCCTGCCTTTAAGAAAATCTTTACCGAGTACGACAAGTACCGGAAGACACAAAATGCGTGGTTTAGTGTGGCTGAAGCACGGATGGATACGTTCTTACAAAGCCACAAATAAAGCCAAGTTTTTAGCGGTGCGTAATTAGCGCGAATAACGCTAAAACCAGTAAAAACGCCCACGTTGAGCAAGTTGCTAGCGTGGGCGTTGTATTTGGTCTTTATCAGAAGATACTAGATGAGTCATGCCTAATCAGGCATTTTTTAATTTGGTCTATTTAAGTGGCTAAATTTAAGAC
>CAZOBT010000038.1:0-11729 GCA_964578025.1 uncultured Rhodocyclaceae bacterium
TTAAGCCATTTAATTTCAACCTTGCGCACGGGCTTATCGCCCCAAGCCGAAGCGATGTTTCAGCAGCAGTTTGAAACGCTGCACGACACCGAAGCGGCGGGAATTGATTTCAAAGTTACCTTACGGCGCGAAATTCACTTGGCGTTGTGGCACGCGATGATTGCCAGTGAGAGCGATAGCGCGGCGGAGCATGTGGCAACGACCTTGGGCAGTTTGTTGTTAAGCTTAATCAAGACCATGCCGGAATTTGGCTGGCGACTCGTTGCGGATGTGTTGGCGTATATTCAAATTCGTTGTTTAAGTGGCAATCTCGCTACTGGGGATGGCACAGATAAAACCCAGCCGCGCACCCAATTATTATTAAACTCGCTTAGCCAAGCCTTGCCGCGTGCCGAGATGGATCGCATCATGGCACACGCAACCCAGGTGCTTTTGGCATGGCAACAAGCACGGCGCAACGCACATTAAGCGTAGTCAAAGGATTTTTATATGGCAATTCAATGGTTTCCCGGACACATGACTTCGGCGCGGAAAAAAGCCGCCGAAACGCTGGCTGTGGTCGATGTGGTGATTGAGGTGGTCGATGCCCGCCTCCCCGAAGCAAGCAGTAACCCGATGATTCATGAATTACGCAAACATCGGCAACGTCCCTGCTTAAAGCTCTTAAACAAAGCCGATGTCGCCGACCCGCTGGCGACGAAAGCTTGGCTGGATTACTTCAACAAACAGCCCGGCGTAAAAGCGGTGGCGATTTCGTGTAAAAAAGCCGCCGATGTGGCGCAAATTCCCCGCCTCTGCCAACGCCTTGCCCCCCATCGTAATGATGCAATTAAGCCGTTGCGCATGATGATTATGGGCATTCCCAACGTCGGTAAATCGACGCTGATGAACGCCTTGGTCAAACGCAAAATTGCGGCGGTTGGCGACCAACCCGCCGTGACGAAAAGCCAGCAACGTTACGATTTAAGCAGCTCGCAAACTATCATCGACACGCCCGGCATGTTGTGGCCAAAAATCGCGCATCCACAAGATGGCTTAATGCTTGCCGCCAGCCATGCGGTCGGGATCAATGCCTATATTGATGAAGAAGTTGGGACGTTTTTATCTCACTTCTTGGTCACGCATTACCCCAGTTTGCTGCAAGCCCGTTATAAGTTTTCCACCGCAGGCATGGATGGCATTGCGGTGCTGGAGGCGATTGCCAAATTACGCAACTGCCGTCGGCAAACGCGCCAAGGCACGGTGTTGGATTTAGAAAAAGCTTCGATTGTGCTGCTCACCGACTATCGCACCGGGCATTTAGGGCGCATTAGCTTAGAAACGCCAGCGTCGCGCACGGCAATGTTAGCCGAGGCCAGTTTAGCCACCGCCGTTACCAGCAGCGACGAGGCCGACGACGCGCTTGACCATGAAGAAATGGCCGCCATCGCCACCGCCCGGCAACAGAGTTAACCCATGCCCCGCCCCAGCGCAAACACAAATCCACCGCCCCCACCCCGCCGGAATACCCGTCCCTTGGTGACTTGCCCACAGTGTGAGCATCAACAAACCGAGCGGCAGTTTTGCAAACGTTGCGGGGTCAATATGTCTAGCTACCGCATCGATCAGGCGATTGCTGACGCACAACAACGGGTTGAGCGAGGCTGGTTCTGGCAAGCTGAGCCTGCCCAGCTATTTAGCTTGAACCCTGCCGGACGGATGGGGCGTAAAGCATTTTTAATTAGCCTGATTTGGGGCGTGTGTTTATGTCTTGCCGGGGTCTTATTTAACCGTTGGTTGCATTACCCCTTAGCGTTGTATGGCATGTTGGGACTCGCCAGTGTGTATGTCATCCGTTGCCAAACGGTACGTTTGCATGACCTTGGTTATTCTGGGTTATGGCAGTTTTTGCCCGGCGTATTGCCATTAGCTCTGCATTTTTCTGGGGGAATAACGAAGCTACTGCCAAGCACACTGCCGCCAATGTTAGTAAAGTTTGTGGCGAATTATGGGCAATGGCTGGGTAGTAGTTTTAATTTGGTCTTGTTGTTAATCCTGCTTATCTTTCCTGCCCAGAGGAAAGATAATAAATTTGGTCTATTTAGCATTGGCAGCACCAAAGGACTAAAGATCTCTATCGTGTTAGCCATTGCCCTTGCTTGGCTGTTGTAGCGTTAAAATCTCCACCCATACCCACTTTCCCCCCAAACGACAGCGCGTTGTTCCTATCATGAAAATCCTGCCCAAATTCCTACTATGTGCCAGTTTGTTGCCGCTTTTAAGCCAAGCGGCGGATGTGATTCCCCCTTACACCACCGCCGAACAACTGGCAGGGTGGACGGCACGGCGGGAAGCGGCAGCGATAAAAGAAAAAGAAGGCACAGACAAAAAAGCCGAGGCAGAAGCCATTTATCTGACGGATGAAAAAGCCTGCTTTGCCAAATTCTTTGTCAATGCTTGCCGCGATGAAGTGGCTCAAGTACGGGTGCAGCGGGTGCGGGCAGCGCGCCATATTATTAACCAAGCGAAAGCCGAGCAACGGGCGGTAAATACCGAAGAGCTTGCGGCAAAGGATGCCTATCGCTTGCGTGAAGTCGCGGCGGCGGAAGCGGATGCCAAAGCCAATGCAGCGACCACGATTGAAGATCGCGCCAAACATCAAAAAGAAGCCAATGCTTACTATCCTAAAAAATTAGAAAAGGCTGAAGAAGGCATGGCACGTAAAGCTTTACAAGCCGATGAGCATCAGGCCAAGGTCGATAAGCATCAACAAAAAGTACAAGCGGCTGAGGAAAAACATGGCAACAGAAATTGAGCTGAAACTTAGCCTTGCCCCCGATGCCATTCCCGCCTTGCTGGCCTTGCTCTGTTTTGCAGGTCAAGTTATCCAAGAGCAACGTTTAGATAATACCTATTACGACACCCCAGAGTTGTTGTTATCACAGCGCAAAATGGCCTTACGTTTGCGCCAGAAAGGTAATGAAACTTGGCTAACTGTCAAAACGGCGGGGAAGTCTGAGGCGGGTTTAGCCACGCGCCATGAATGGGAATGCCTAGCGACACCGGGGATATTCGATTTTGCCCACATTGAGCAAGCTGAATTACGCACCATGCTCACCGCGCTCATCCCACAACTCACCACCATCTTCCGCACCGATTTTTTGCGCCGCCGTGTTGTGTTGCAACAGGGGCAAAGCCAGATTGAAGTCGCGATTGACCAAGGCACAGTCAGTAGCCAAGGCCGTGAACAAGCGTTGTGTGAATTAGAACTTGAATTACTCAGTGGCGACATTGACGATCTCAAAGCCTTAGCCACGCAATTACAAACGCACTTGCCCGGTGTATTACACCCAAGCGACATCAGCAAAGCTCAACGCGGCTATGCTTTATTTGCACAAGGCAAGTAGGGAAAACACAAACAATAAACTCCAAAAAAAACGGGCACCGAAGTGCCCGCGAAAGGAGAGAGAAAACGAGGTCGGTCGTTGTTTTTTGCGTTGTGGTTTAGCCGTGGTAGGCAGATTCACCGTGGGAGGTGATGTCCAGACCTTCACGTTCTTCTTCTTCGGGCACACGCAGACCGATGAAGATATCAACCAATTTGTAAGCGATGAAAGCAACCACACCAGACCAAACGATGGTCACGCCCACGCCAGTGGCTTGGATGATGACTTGGTCAGCGATGGAGTAGGTTTCAGCGGCTTTGTTCGCTACGTAGTCCCAAATCCCTGCGCCGCCTAAGGAAGGAGCAGCGAAGACACCGGTCAGGATTGCGCCCAAGATACCGCCAACACCATGCACACCAAACACGTCGAGGGAGTCGTCAATACCTAAGAGACGCTTCAGACCATTTACGCCCCACAAGCAGACAACACCAGCAACCAAGCCCATCACGATTGCACCAACGACACCGACGAAACCAGCGGCAGGGGTAATCGCCACCAAGCCAGCGACTGCACCAGAAGCTGCACCCAACATAGAAGGCTTGCCTTTGAAAATCCATTCAGCAAACAACCAAGACAAGGCAGCCGCAGCGGTAGCAACCCAAGTATTCACGAAGGCAAGAGCCGCAACACCGTTAGCTTCTAAGGCAGAACCAGCGTTGAAACCGAACCAACCGAACCACAACAAGGACGTACCAATCATGGTCATGGTCAAGCTGTGGGGAGCCATGGATTCACGCCCCAAACCAACACGTTTGCCAACTAAGAAAGCACCGACCAAACCCGCCACAGCGGCGTTGATATGCACCACCGTACCGCCAGCAAAGTCCAATGCACCTTTTTGGAAGAGGAAGCCTGCAGTTGCACCCAATTTCTCGGCAGCAGCTGCATCGGTATAGCCATCGGGGCCAGCCCAATACCACACCATGTGTGCCATTGGCAGGTAAGAGAAGGTGAACCAGATCACCATGAACACCAACACGGCAGAGAACTTGATCCGCTCAGCAAACGCACCAACCACCAAGCCACAGGTAATTGCCGCAAACGCACCTTGGAAGACCACGAAGGCGAATTCGGGAACAACCACACCCTTGCTAAAGGTAGCGGCGATAGAGTCAGGAGTCATGCCTTTCAGGAACAACTTGTCCAATGTGCCGAAGAACGCATTGCCTTCGGTAAAGGCCAAGCTGTAGCCATAAACTACCCATAACAGGGAGATCAGGGCAAACACCACAAAGACCTGCATCAGGATAGACAGCATGTTCTTGGAACGGACTAAACCGCCGTAGAACAAGGCTAAGCCGGGGATAGACATCAGGATCACGAAGGCGGAGGAAACCAACAACCAAGTGGTATCGCCTTTGTTTGGTACGGGGACAGGTGCAGCAGCGGCTTCTGTGGTAGCAGCCGCAGCGACAGCAGGGGTGGCGGCAGCATCAGGCTTCGCCGCCTCGGCGGGTTTCGCTTCAGCAGTAGCTACCACGGGGGTAGCGGCTTTTTCTTCTGCCCAAGTTGGCGCGCTCAAGGTAACGGCACCAAACAGGGCGAGTAGGGCAAATAAACGCTTCATTGCCAAGCTCCTTATAGGGCTTCCTCACCGGTTTCGCCGGTGCGGATACGAATTACTTGTTCAAGGTCATACACAAAAATCTTGCCGTCACCGATCTTGCCGGTGCTAGCGGATTTCTCAATGGCCTCAATCACTTGGTCAAGCAGCTCGGCTTTCACAGCAGCTTCAACTTTTACCTTGGGCAGGAAATCAACCACATACTCTGCGCCACGATACAACTCGGTATGACCTTTTTGCCGTCCAAAACCTTTGACTTCGGTAACGGTAATCCCTTGTACGCCAATGGCAGACAAGGCTTCACGCACTTCGTCAAGCTTGAAGGGCTTGATGATGGCAGTGACGAATTTCATAGGAATTTCCTCTACTAATTATGAAGTTAGTGCTGGCTGTAACTGGCCTAAACCAAGGCTGGCACGGTAGGCCAGTTACACAGACAAATTAGAAGGTTTTGGAAACGGAGAGAACGGTGATGCCACGGCTCAAATCTTTTGACTTGTCACCAGTGGTATTTGCTGTTCCATCATAACTCCATGAATTTGTCATTGAGTATGCAGAAGCTTTAGCATTTGTGGTCACATATGAAAGACCAGCCACCCAACCAGCCCCCAACTCTTTTGTTACACCAACCTTGTAATCGGTATAGTTGTAGTTGGCAGTACTGTTCTTAAAGTTCAAGTGCCCAATGTGACCGTTCACCCCCCAGCCATTGCCCAAATCATAGGTAGCAGACAAATCTAAGTAGCTCGTGCCTTTGCTGTCGGCAGCTTCAAAGTAGTCAGAAATGGCGCGTGAATATTTCAAGCTCAGGAACTTCCAGCTTGCGCCAACATACAGTTCAGTATTGGAAACAGCGCCGGATTTTGCAGTGTTTACCCCTGTTGCTTTCGAGCCTGGGTAGTAGTAATACAACGCACCAACGTCTACACCAATATCACCGAAGGTAGTTTTGTAACCGCCATAAAAATCCATTTCCAAGTTGCCATTAGGGTAGCCAGCACCAGAGGAAACGTTGGAGTTCCAGTTGCCTAAGTAGAGACCGCTGGAGTGAGAGTAATCAACACCACCTTGAATAGCAGGCTTACCAAAAGTTTGGTCGATACCACGGAAGCGGTAGCTGCTGAAAACACCAAAGTTGCCAGTTACGGTGTGCTCAGCAGGAGCAGCGTCAGCGGCAAAAACAGGCGCAGCAAAAGCAGCGAGCAGAGCAGAAGCGATCAAGGTTTTTTTCATGGTTACAATCTCCAGTGAGTAAAGTGAAAAGCCAAAGCAGAAAACTTAGTGAGCTATCTAAAGCAGCAAGCGTGCCAGCCCCGTTTTGACCCAAATCAAAGTTCTTTTTGCTTTGTCACCCATTGTTACACTCTGATGTACACCGTGTTGTTGCACAAAGTTGGTGCGTTGCTTTTACCTAACGCACCATTTACGCCCGAATACCGCGCTAACAATGCACCAATTGTGCAAATTATGACTTTGTATTATTATTTCTCGTCCAGCAAAGGAAAAAACCATGTTTAACCTGCAACATCTTCAAGATTTACAACAAGAAATCTCCCGCGTACTTGCCACAGGCCCGGGGGGTGAAATTGGCAAGAATGCCAAAGCGGCTTTAAGCGGCGTATTGGCGCGTATGGATTTAGTGACGCGGGAAGAGTTTGATATTCAAACGCAAGTCCTTGCCCGTACCCGCGAAAAACTTGAAGCCCTTACTGCTCGGCTTGAAGCGTTAGAAAAAACCAAGGCGGATGCCAAGAGTAATTCAACAACGGCAGATACCCCAGCCGCTGCAAGCTCATCAACAACGCCGCCTGCTGCATAGCAACTAAAAAATATTGCCCATGAGTCTTGCTACGGTTTTAAGTCGCGCCCTTGATGGCATTCACGCCCCACTGGTTAGCGTGGAGGTCCACCTTGCTAACGGCCTTCCCGGCTGCACCTTAGTTGGTTTGCCCGATACCGAGGTGAAAGAAGCACGAGATCGGGTGCGAGCGGCCTTACTTAACTCCGGTTTCCTGTGGCCGCAAAAGCGTATTACGGTCAATCTTGCCCCGGCAGATTTACCCAAAGAATCAGGACGCTTTGATTTACCGATTGCCTTAGGCATTTTGCTGGCGAGTGGGCAATTACCCAATGAGAGCATGCGTAATTACGAATTTGCCGGGGAATTATCCTTATCTGGCGCATTGCGCCCGGTGCGCGGGGCGTTGGCGATGGTACTCGCCAGCCAAGACAGTGCGCGGCAATTTATTTTGCCCTCAGGCTGTGCGGCTGAAGCCGCCTTAGCCCAAGATGCACAAGTCTTTGGTGCGGACAGCCTGTTTGCCGTCTGTGCGCATTTACGCGGGGAAGAAAGCTTGTCGTTAGTCCGCCCCCCAGCCCTAACCGCC
The DNA here is from genome assembly GCA_964578025.1 of uncultured Rhodocyclaceae bacterium. Classification (GTDB taxonomy): domain Bacteria; phylum Pseudomonadota; class Gammaproteobacteria; order Burkholderiales; family Rhodocyclaceae; genus CAZOBT01. The sequence continues at coordinate 7,377 of CAZOBT010000038.1, forward strand.
CCCCGCACCTATCCAGATTTAGCCGAAGTGCGGGGGCAAGCGCAAGCCAAGCGCGTTTTAGAAATTGCCGCCGCCGGAGGGCATTCTTTATTGATGTATGGCCCTCCCGGTTCAGGCAAATCGATGTTGGCAGCACGTTTGCCTGGTTTATTGCCGCCGTTGGGGCAAGAAGCGGCGCGAGCGTCGGCAGCCGTGTTGTCTTTGTCTGGACGATTCCACGCCGATGAATTTGGACAACGCCCCTTTCGCACGCCGCACCATACCGCCTCTGCCGTCGCCCTTGTGGGTGGTGGCAATCCACCCCGTCCCGGCGAAATCAGCTTGGCACATCATGGCTTATTGTTCTTAGATGAATTGCCCGAATTTAACCGTAAAGTTTTAGAAACCTTACGCGAACCCTTGGAGTCTGGGGTCATCCATATTTCCCGCGCCGGACGCTCCGCCGAGTTTCCCGCTAATTTTCAATTTATTGCCGCGATGAATCCCTGCCCCTGTGGCTGGTTGGGCCACAGCAATAACAAATGCCGCTGCAACAAGAATGACATTGTCCGTTATCGTGGACGTTTATCTGGCCCCTTGCTTGACCGGATTGATCTACAAATTGAAGTGCCTGCGCTGCCTGCGGAAGATTTACAAGCCGCCGCCCATGAACGCGGGCAGGTGGAAAGCTCTGCCAAGGTACAACAACGGGTCATAGCGGCTCATGCTCGGCAAGCTGCACGTTGCCAAAAAAGTAATGCCAAGCTCAGTAGTGCCGAGATCGAAGCCCACTGCCAACCGGATGCGCAAGGCAATAAATTGCTAAAACAAGCGATGGTGCAGCTTGATCTTTCGGCGCGTGCCTATCACCGGATTTTAAAAGTCAGTCGTACAATCGCCGATTTAGCCGGTGATACTGACATTTCGGCCTTACATATTGCCGAAGCCATTCAGTATCGCCGATTTGCGGCGACCTAATGCACCCCACTCAAACCAGCACCACCTCCCCAGCTTCGCTTTCCCCCTCACCTTCGCCGTGGCTACCTTTGTTATTAGCCACCTTGACCGCGATTGGCCCCTTTTCGATTGATACCTACCTGCCCTCATTTCATGAGATTGCTGCCCGATTAGGGGCGAGTGAGCTGGCAGTGCAACAAACCCTAACCGCTTATTTGGCGGCGTTTTCGTTTATGACGCTCTGGCATGGCGCGATTTCTGACCGTTTTGGTCGTCGCCCAGTGATTTTGTGGGGAGTGGCGATTTTCGCCCTCGCCTCGCTCGGCTGCGCGGCGGCACAAACGATTGAACAACTCTGGCTGTGTCGAGCGTTGCAAGGTATTTCCTCTGGCGCAGGGATTGTCGTGGGGCGGGCGTTGGTGCGCGATTTATACCAAGGTGCAGCAGCGCAACGGCTCATGGCAAAAATTGCCATTATGTTTGCCCTCGCCCCTGCCATTGCACCCATGATTGGTGGCGTATTACAGGTGAATTTTGGCTGGCGATCGGTGTTTATCTTTTTAACGATCAGCAGCTTGATCTTGTTATTCGCTTGCTGGCAATTTTTGCCAGAAACCTTAAGCCACGAAAAACGCCAGCCGCTGGCTCCGCTGCATTTGTTAAAAGGCTATTGGCAAGTCTTAAGTGATTCGCGCTTTTTGTTAGCGGGTAGTGCGGTGGCTTGTGTCTTTGGCGGTTTCTTCTTGTATGTCTTATCCGCGCCAAAATTTCTGATTGAACATTTACACCTTGGCGAAGACGAGTTTTACTGGTTATTTGTGCCGTCAACCTTGGGCATGATTGCAGGCTCGTGGTTTTCGGGGCGAATTGCGGGGAAATGGACACCTCGGCAAACGCTACAACGGGGTTTCGCCCTAGCCTTAACCGCCGCTTTAGGTAATTTCGCCCTCAATCAAGCGACATTGACTGAGCTTCCGTGGCCGGTGTTGCCCTTATTTTTCTATACCCTAGGCATGGCTCTCGTTATGCCAACCTTGACCTTATTGGCCTTGGATGGTTTCCCCTTGCGCCGGGGCTTAGCCGCTTCATGCCAAAGTTTTATGCAAACCGGCAATAACGCCCTTGTCGCCGCGATTCTTGCTCCGTTGGCATGGCATAGTTTGCAAGGCTTAGCCAGTGGCATGTTGCTTTTTGTCATTTTGGCCTTTGCCTTGGCCTTAAGTTTGGGTGATGCACGTTACCGCGAAAATTAAGCCAACTACGCTGCACGAATCAACGAAGGACTCAACGAACGAATCAGCTTTTCACTGCAAGAATCGTGCGTACAACAAGCACCATCGTATAATCCGGCCTTTGTTTAATTACCTCTCGCCCGATTGGCACTTCCAATGGCTCAAGACATTAAGTTTGAACTTAGCGAACTTTTGCAACAGGCATTAGCCAGTGTTGCCCCCGACTATGCAACGACCCCCATCCACTTGGAGCGTCCGCGTGACCCCAGTCATGGGGATTTTGCGACTAATCTCGCCCTGCAATTAGCCAAGCCTTTAAAGAAAAATCCGCGCCAAATTGCGGAACAACTGATTGCTGAATTGCCCGTTTCTCCCCGAATTGATAAGGCAGAAATTGCCGGAGCAGGCTTTATTAACTTCCGTGTAGCCGCTGATGCCAAAACTAGCGTGGTACAAGCCGTCTTGGCACAAGGCGCGGACTTTGGTCGCGCCGATTTAGGAGCTGGGCGCAAAATCCAAGTGGAATTTGTTTCCGCTAACCCTACCGGCCCGCTGCATGTGGGGCATGGACGTGGCGCGGCTTACGGTGCTTCCTTGTCTAGCCTACTTGCCTTTGCTGGTTGGGATGTGACCCGCGAATATTATGTCAATGATGCCGGACGGCAGATGGATATTCTCGCGGTGTCGACATGGTTGCGTTACCTTGAGCAACTGGGTGTCAATGTTCCCTTCCCGCCCAATGGCTACCAAGGCGACTATGTGCGTGACATGGCAAGCCAAATGCGTGCCGCCCATCGCGACAAATATCTGCGCACCGCCGAGCAAGTTTTAGCCAATACTCCCGGTATTCCTGACGCAGGGCGCAGTGATGATGCCGCCAAAGCGCAACGTGAAACGCATTTAGATGCCTTAATCGCCAATGCCAAAACCGCTTTAGGCCCAGATTGGGTATATGTGCATCAACATGCCTTATCCGAACAACTTGCCGATTGCCGCGACGATTTAGAAGAATTCGGGGTGCATTTTGATCTGTGGTTCTCTGAAAAATCCTTATTTGATACGGGGTTAGTCGCCCGTTGTGTTGCCTTGTTAGAAGAAAAAGGCCACATCTATGTGCAAAACGGCGCGAAGTGGTTCCGCTCTACCGCCTTTGGCGATGAAAAAGATCGCGTTGTACAACGTGAAAACGGCATTTACACCTATTTCGCCTCTGACATTGCCTACCACCTGAATAAGTTTGAACGTGGCTTTGCCAAAGTCATCAATATTTGGGGTGCCGATCACCACGGCTATATTCCGCGTGTCAAAGGCGCGATTTCCGCGCTGGAACTGGATGCTGACAAATTGCAGGTCGCCTTGGTGCAATTCGCCGTGTTGTATCGCAATGGGCAAAAAGCCTCAATGTCCACCCGCTCCGGTGAGTTTGTCACTTTGCGCGAATTACGCCGCGAAGTCGGTAACGATGCCTGCCGCTTCTTCTATGTCTTGCGCAAATCCGATCAGCATTTGGATTTTGACCTCGATTTAGCCAAGAGCCAAAGCAACGAAAACCCCGTGTATTACATCCAATATGCCCATGCACGTATTTGGTCTGTGTTACAACAAGCAAATATTGACGCGGCTGAATTGCCAAAAAGTGATTTGGTCTTGTTAGGCAGCCCACGGGAACTGGCAGTAGCAAACAAGTTGGCAGAATTCAAGGATGTCATTATCAGTGCTGCCAATGACCTCGCCCCACACCAAATTGCCTTTTACTTAAAGGACTTGGCAGGCGAATTCCATGCTTGGTATAACGCCGAACGCATGTTGGTCGATGATCTTGCCCTACGCCAAGCCCGTGTTGCACTGGCAGCAGCGGTGCAGCAAGTCATTCGCAACGGCATGGCTATCCTTGGGGTTAGCTGTCCAGAAACGATGTAAGCACCTCATCGCGCCTTCGCCTTATCGTCATTATTACTATGTATACAAAAATCAAACCGCATACCCTTCATGGTTTAAAGCAACAAACTAAAGGTGGAACTTTATTTGGAGTTCTGCTCGGCCTAGGGCTAGCTACTATCCTTGCCGGGGTAGCGGTTTGGTTTTTATACACAGCCCCCACCCCGTTTATTGATAAACAAGTCACGGCGGCAAAAACAGGCACAGCCGCCCAACAACAAGCGCAAATTCAAAGCGCGATGCAAGG
>CAZOBT010000038.1:11829-13675 GCA_964578025.1 uncultured Rhodocyclaceae bacterium
GGAATGCAGGGAATGGCGGCTGGCACGCCTGTGCCCGTTGCACCACCGCCCCTCGCTTTACCCGGCAAACCCGGCGATATGCCACCGGAAAAACGTTTCCAGTTTTATGACATTCTTGCAGGTAAAAAGGATGCCGTTCCCGAAACAAGCAGCAATTCCGCCAATAAAACACCAAACAAACCACAAGGTATGAGTGGGATGAATGGAATAGCGGGGATGGCTGGCAATAACAGTACGACCAAACCACCTGTTAAAGATAAAGACAGTAGCGACACCACTAGCAAGGATGCAGCGAAAGAAGCCAAAGAAAAAGAAGCCGCTGCTGCCAAGGAAAAAGCCGCGAAGGAAGCCAAAGAAAAGGCCGCCAAAGAAGCGAAAGAAAAAGAGGCTGCAGCGGCTAAGGAAAAAGCCGCAAAAGAAGCCAAAGAGAAGGAAGCCGCCGCCGCACGAGAGAAAGAAGCGGCGGCACGGGAAGGCAATAAGCCCCCCTCACGTTTCTATTTACAAGCAGGCTCATTCTCAAAATTACATGATGCCGATAACCAGAAAGCACGCCTCGCGTTATTGGGCATTGCCTCTTCTGTGCAACCGGTAGCGATTGATGACCGAACCTTGTATCGTGTGCGTCTAGGCCCATTTAATCGCATGGAAGAAGCAAGTCGAGTCCGTTCTGAGTTGGCGATCTCTGGAATTGAGGCCAATCTCGTTAAGCCGAAGGAGTAATGATTATGTTGTTGCGTCGATCTTTTTTACACAGCCTGCTTGCCCTAATGGCAAGTCTGTTGTTTGGGCTGAATGCCTATGCCGCTGAAGCCAAAAATATTGTGCGGGTCTTAGACCCGCCACGCCCGACGGAAAACCCCGGAAAAATTGAAGTCGTTGAATTTTTCTCGTATGGCTGCCCGCATTGTGCGGAATTTGCGCCTGTTTTAGATAAATGGGCGGCAAAACAGCAAAAAGATGTGGTGCTGCGCCGTGTTCCTGTCAGCTTTGGTCGTCCAGCGTGGGTGAACATGGCTCGTTTATTTCACGCGCTTGAGGCCAATGGACAACTGGAAAAGTTAGATCACGAAATATTCGAAGCAATCCACAAGGAACGGGTAAATTTATTTGACCCTGAAACCCTAAAACGCTGGGTAGGTAAAAGAGGTCTAGACGAAGCCAAATTTGGTGATTTACTCAATTCCTTTGCCGTACAAAACAAGGTGAAAATGAGTGATATGACGGCTGTAGCAAACCGCATTGATGGTGTGCCAATCATTGTGGTGAATGGGGTGTATGTCATTGCTTCAGATGCAGGCTTTGATGCCATGCTAGAGATGGTTGATAAAAAGATTGCGGAAATCCGCGCCAGCAACCGTCCCGCCCCAAAATCCACGAAAAAGTAAGTTTTCATTTGCCCGCGCAAGCACCAAACGCTCCCCAACGTCTCTTTCTTACTGGAGCCTCATCAGGAATTGGTGAGGCTCTGGCACTTTATTACGCGGCGCGAGGGACAACCTTAGGGCTAGTTGGGCGGCGTGAAGCCGCTCTGCAAGCGTTAGTCACACGGCTACAACAAATCAACGCCGCCCCGCATCGTTACTATGTGGTGGATGTCAGTGATGCGGCAGCCTTACACGCGGCGGCACAGGATTTTATGCAGCATGTTGGCGTACCACAGGTCGTCATTGCCAATGCCGGAGTCTCTAGTGGCACGTTGACCGAATGTGCGGAAGATTTAGTCAGTTTCCGCCGCATTATGGACATCAATGTCTATGGCATGGCAGCGACCTTTGCCCCCTTTATTCCCGCCATGCGCCAACAAGCGGCAGGCACTGCCAAGGTTGCAACAAACAGCCATGCC
>CAZOBT010000039.1:0-5502 GCA_964578025.1 uncultured Rhodocyclaceae bacterium
ACTAAAATCCGCGCCCCAGACGCACCAATCGGATGGCCTAAGGCACATGCGCCGCCGTGGATGTTCACTTTTTCGACGGGCAACGCCAAATCATGAATGGCTGCCATCGTCACCACAGCGAAGGCTTCGTTGATTTCCCACAGGTCAACGCTGTCTTTCTCCCAACCCGCTTTGGCTAAGAGTTTGTTAATTGAACCAATTGGCGCGGTGGGGAACAGGGCGGGGGTATCGGCATGGGTGGCATGCGCGACCAACTTCGCAATTGGGCTTAAACCCCGCTTCGCGGCTTCCGACGCACGCATTAAGACCAATGCTGCCGCACCATCCGAAATCGAAGACGAGTTAGCGGGTGTCACCGTGCCATCTTTGCGGAACGCAGGCTTGAGGCTAGGGATTTTGTCCACATTGACGGTGAAAGGGCCTTCGTCTTTGCTCACGACGGTTTCCCCTTTTTTGCCGCTGACTGTTACCGGGGCGATTTCCCAATCAAACGAACCATCATTGCTCGCGGCAATGGCGCGGGTAGTGGAGCGAATCGCAAATTCGTCTTGTTGCTCACGGCTAAATTGGTAGCTGCTAGCGCAATCTTCGGCAAACGTGCCCATTAAACGCCCACGGGTTTCTTTGGCATAGGCATCTTCTAAACCGTCTAAGAACATATGATCTAACGTTTGCCCATGCCCTAAACGATAGCCTGCGCGGGCTTTTGGCAACAGGTAGGGGGCGTTGCTCATCGACTCCATGCCACCAACGACAACGACTTGGTTAGTACCTGCCAACAAGCTGTCATAGCCTAACATGGCAGACTTCATGCCTGAACCACAGGCTTTGGTAATCATGGTGCAGCCAGCCGCCAACGGCATTCCGGCTAACAAGGCCGCTTGTCGGGCAGGGGATTGACCTAAACCAGCGGGCAATACACAACCAAACAACACTTCATCCACCGCCTCCGCAGCGATCCCGGCGCGGGCAACAGCGGCTTGAATCGCTACTGCACCAAGTTGAGGGGCAGTCTGGCTACCTAACACCCCCTGAAAAGCCCCCATTGGGGTACGGGTGGCGGCAACAATAACAACGGGATCGTTCATGCGAGTTCTCCAAATTAAAAGCGCACTTTTTTACTCGGCATCTAATGCCTTGAGTGCTGCGTCGTAACGCGGTGGTAAATCTTCGGGGCAATCAATCGTAATGCCCAAGTCATGCATCAAGCCATCTTTCAGGCCATAAATCCAACCATGAATCGTCAAATTCTGTCCGCGCTGCCACGCATCAATCACGGTGGTGTTGTGGCATAAATTCACCACTTGTTCGAGGACATTTAATTCACACAAGCGGTCATGGCGTTGTGCTTGTGGCAGGTTGTTGACGTTTGCCAAATGCTTGTTATGTACGTCTTGTACGTGGCGTAACCATAGATCAACAATCCCCACCCGATCTTTGCGCAAGGCCGCGCCGACCCCGCCGCAGCCATAATGCCCAACGACCATGATGTGCTTCACTTTTAAGACATCCACGGCATATTGAATCACCGACAAACTATTCAAATCGGTATGCACCACCACGTTAGCCACGTTGCGATGCACAAAGACCTCACCGGGCAATAGGCCAACAATTTGGTTCGCCGGAACGCGGGAATCGGAACAGCCGATCCATAGATATTCTGGGGTTTGCAGCTTTGATAACTTGTTGAAATACTCAGGATCAACCTCTTGCATTTGCTTCGCCCAAGCGCGGTTAAAGTCAAAAAGGTGCGAGAGGTTTTCGGTCAGAATTTCTTCTTCTGACCAATTTTCTAAATCCAAGGCCAAGAACATCGTGCCTTCGATCGGGGTTTGGTAATACGACGGGGCTTCCATAAAGCCCAGCTCACGATACAGCTTTACCGCCATGCGCATATTCGGCAAGGTATCGAGCATCAATTTACGATAGCCCATATCTTTCGCGGCTTTAATCGCTGCTAGAGCCAGTTCACGCCCTACGCCTAAGCCACGAAATTGTGGCTCGACATACAGGCGTTTCATTTCACACACGCTTTCGCTATCGGGAATCGCCCGCACCCCAACACAGCCCGCCGGTTGCCCTGCTACTTCGGCAAAGAACAAACGCCCTTCTGGCTCAGCATACGCACCGGGCAACGAGGCCATTTCTTGCTCAAAGTTTTGAAAGGACAGATCCACACCAAGCCATGCCGCATAGTTGCGGAAAAATTGGCGGACATGCTCAAGCTCGGCACGGTTCTCGGCGGAAAGAGTTCTCAGATTTATCATTATTGGCTCGCTACAAAAGAAACAAAGAGGGTGGAATATACCCAAACGTATGGGGAAGTCCTTTGACCTAACTCCAAGCTCTCTGTTTCATTTGTCGGGAACATCGCTGGCCTGAGTACCGAGTTAGCGTGTTTCTGCCATTAACTCGCGTCCAATCAACATACGGCGAATTTCCGATGTGCCAGCCCCGATTTCATACAATTTGGCATCACGCCATAAACGCCCGGTGGGGTATTCATTGGTATAACCCACGCCGCCCAAGGTTTGAATCGCCTCACCTGCCATCCATGTCGCTTTTTCGGCGGAATACAAAATCGCGCCAGCGGCATCTTTGCGCAAGGTGCGGGCATGGTCGGTGTGGTCACAGGCACGCCCGACGGCATAGACATAAGCGCGGCTGGCTTGCCAAGTCGAATACATATCAGCGACTTTGCCTTGCATCAGTTGGAAATCACCAATCGCCTGCCCAAATTGCTTACGCTCATGCAAATACGGCACGACCACATCCATACATGCCGCCATAATCCCCAACGGGCCACCGCACAGCACTGCACGTTCGTAATCTAGGCCAGACATCAAGACTTTTACGCCATTGCCTTCCCCACCCAGCACGTTTTCCTCAGGGACTTCGCAATCGTCAAAGAATAAGGGGAAGGTATTTGAGCCACGCATCCCAAGTTTGTCTAAATGCGTGCCATGACTAAAGCCCGCCATGCCTTTTTCGACAATAAAGGCCGTCATGCCTTTTGCCCCGGCATTGGGGTCGGTTTTGGCATAGACGACAAGCGTATCGGCATCGCCGCCATTGGTAATCCACATCTTCGCGCCGTTTAAAACATAACGGTCGCCCTTCTTTTCGGCGCGTAATTTCATCGAAACCACATCAGAACCAGCATTCGGTTCCGACATCGCCAACGCCCCAACATGTTCGCCAGAGATCAATTTTGGCAAATACTTTTGTCGCTGCGCCTCTGTGCCATTACGGCGAATTTGGTTCACACACAAATTCGAATGCGCCCCGTAAGACAAGCCGACAGAGGCAGAAGCGCGGGAGATTTCTTCTAAGGCGACGATATGCGCCAAATAACCTAGATTCGTACCGCCATATTCCTCGGGCGCGGTCATCCCTAACAAGCCCATTTCCCCAAATTTGCGCCACAGATCAGCAGGAAATTCATTCACCCGATCAATCTCCGCCGCACGCGGCGCAATCTCCGCCTGCGCAAACGCCCACACCGCCTCACGCAAGGCGGCAATATCCTCACCCAAACCAAAATCTAAACTCGGAATCTGCATCATCTCTTGTCTCCACCATTATGATTTTTTGCGCGAAATCGCTAGCGGTATTGTATTGACGTTTACGTTAACGTCAACTAGAAATGCGCGGTCTAGCTTGCTCCTACAGCACGCTTTCTGGAAAATGCCATCTGGCATATGAGAAAAATCTATGGGATTAACATTACATGGGAACAAGGTACTCGTTGACCATTCCCACAACCGCCTGTTAAACACGTCAATTGAAGGCAATCCAACAGTCTGCAAGATTGCTGGCCTAACCGTTTTTTCCATCTTCAAGCGTGAAAAGGCATCGCGTCAAATCAAACAACATGGCGGAGATAATTGCCACTTGCTATACGCACTTAAAGGAAAAGATCAACTTGAAACAACGCGAGGTAGCATAAAAAGCCTTCTCCCAGCGTTTAACCAAATTCTGCAAAAAATTCCTCAAGACTACGACTTAGCTGTACCGATCCCATCCAAGTATTGGATTAGCACCATAGTTGCCAAACGTTTGGCGAGAAGGTCAGGGATAGAAGTCACAACAGATATTTTTCAGAAAATTACGGTAGATCAGGCGCGGGAAGCTTTAGAGAAGCTCAATTTGCCAAGTCAAGAGAAAAGAAAAATTGATTTTCGCTTGAAAAATCAGGGGAATAGCGGGGGTAGCTTTTCTCTAAAAGAGATTCCAACCAAGTACCGACAGTTTTTTTGCCCTTTGATTCTATGCAATCGACCACAAGCTAACCTGAAGAAAGTTTTGCTCGTAGATGACTTGTTATCAACAGGTACAACTTTAAATTCAGCAAAGACTTTGTTGCAGCCTATTTGTATTGACACCGAAATTGATGCTGTTTGTTTATTTAGCCAAGTCTAAGTTTGAGGCTGCAACAGTGTTGGACAGATTGCTTTTTAGCACCGTTAGTTATAATCTCCGCCGCAGAGTGTGCATGAGTCTCCCCGCTCTCAAAATCCAGATGAGACCCGCGTAAGCACCCGTCATGGTCAGTTCGTAAAGAACAAGTAGTGGCAGATTAGATAGCGGCTAGTCCTTCAACGTTTTAACGTTGTCGTAAGTAATTCCCCAAAAGGCCAGCGCATCAAGCTGGCCTTTTATTTTTGTGTCAGGCAATCCCTTCGGCAATAAGTCTACGTTTTCCTTATGCTAGGATGAATCCGTTAAGTTTTTTGCCCTTTTACAGGAGACAAACATGGGTTTAATGGATTTCATTAAGAAGCAGTTTATTGACGTTTTGCAATGGACTGAGGAGGACGATGGGGTATTGGCGTGGCGTTACCCAATGGCGGATTTTGAAATTCAATACGGGGCTTCGTTAACCGTGCGCGAATCACAGCTCGCCCTGTTTGTGAATGAAGGGCAAATTGCCGATGTGTTTCGTGCCGGGATGTATAAATTAGAAACCCGCACCCTGCCCGTTTTAACCAACTTAAAACATTGGGATAAATTATTTGAATCCCCGTTCAAATCCGATGTGTATTTCTTTAGCGCGCGCACGCAGCTTGACCGTAAATGGGGAACACCGAACCCAATTACCTTGCGTGACAAGGAGTTTGGTGTAGTACGTCTGCGTGCCTTTGGCATTTATTCTTACCATATTACTGATCCCAGCGTGTTTTATCGCAAAATCTCTGGATCACGAGATTTATATACCCGTGATGAATTAGAAGGGCAGTTGCGTAATACCTTAATCGCCGGGATTACCGATTTATTTGCCGAATCTGGCGTGCCATTTTTAGATATGGCAGCAAATCAAAATGAATTTGCCGAACGTTTACGCGACAAAATGCAGGGAATGTTTGCCGATTTTGGTTTGGCGTTAGATTCTTTAGTGGTGCAAAACATTTCTTTGCCTGAAGAATTGCAACAGGTTTTAGATCAACGCATTAGCATGAATATGTTGGGCGATTTAAATCGTTATACGCAATATCAAGTCGC
>CAZOBT010000039.1:5602-13489 GCA_964578025.1 uncultured Rhodocyclaceae bacterium
TTTATTCCTACGGTATTGATTGTGAAACACGCGAATTGTCCCTCTTGTGGTGCAGAAGTTGTCTTTCGCTCGGCAGCTTCAATTTTTGCAGTATGTGAGTATTGCCAAAGCACCTTGGTACGCAGTGATACGGATGAACTGCGTAACCTAGGCAAGATGGCAGCCTTGGTGGAAGATCGCTCGCCCTTGCAGCTTGGCACAGAGGGACAATGGCAAGGCGTGCATTTCGCCGTGATTGGGCGAATGCAGCAGCGGTATAGTCAAGGTACATGGAACGAGTGGTATCTCTTATTTGACGACATGCGTACCGCATGGCTGTCTGAAGCGGCAGGGGAATATGTGTTGAGCGAGGCGAAGGTCGTTAACGACCCTTTGCCGACACGCGACAGCCTGCATATCGAAGGCCGCGTGCTGTTAGAACAACGCCCGTGGACAGTCACCAATATTGAGGAGGCAACGTGTATCGCCGGGGCGGGGGAATTACCGTTTCCCGTGAGTGGGGGCGATAGCGCGACGGTGGTGGATTTGCGCTATGAAAAGGAATTTGCCACGCTGGATTACGACCATGCCGCGCCGGATGCCCCGCCGGTGTTTTACCAAGGTCAAGTCATCGACTTTGCCAAATTGCGTTGGCAAAACCTGCGGGAACAATACCTGCCCGCCGCAGGCATCCCGAAAAGTAAGACCAAAGCCAAGGCGGTGCAATGTCCCCATTGCGCTGGGGCATTAACTCTGCGTGACATCAACACAGTGCGCATTGGCTGTCCGAGTTGCGGTTCAGTCTTAGAGGTGGCGGAAAATCAAGCCTTAGCCATCGTTTCCCGCGCCCTTGCCGCCGCCAAAGAAGGACGTTATCGCCCCAGCATTCCCTTAGGTACGAAAGGTAAATTTCCGGGGAAAGAGGGAAAAGCTGGAGAAGAACGCTTTGAAGTTATTGGTTATTTGGTGCAAGAAACCACCATCGACCATGTGCAATATCATTGGTTTGATTATCTGCTGGCCAGTTGTGAGGAGAAAAAGCAGGACACTTACCGCTGGTTAGTCCATAGCAATGGGCATTGGAGCTTGGTGGATACCCTCTCACAGCATCCAAGCCTACAAAAAAATGGCAGCGAAGCCCGGCACGAGGGGGCAAGTTATCGCCATTACGCGACTTACCAAGCTACCGTTGGGCAGGTCTGCGGCGAATTTACTTGGCGGGTAGCGATTGGCGATCAATGTGAAGTGACTGACTTTATCGCCCCGCCGTTGATGCTCAGTCGTGAAATTTATTGGGCAGAAGGCAAGCAGCCCGCAAGTGCGGCGGCGCAAGCCTTAGGCGTAGAACGTCAGTCGCCAGTGGCAAAAGAAGTCACTTGGTCACAAGGCACTTACCTTACGCCCGAAGAGGTCGCTACGGCCTTTAAGTTTAAGCATCGTCTGCCCTTGCCGCGCTTGGTGGCGGCGAATCAGCCGAATCCGTGGCAAGACAGCCATCGCCGTACCTGTCGGTGGTTTTGGCTATTTAGCCTAGTCGCCTTGCTCGGGCATGGCGTGTTGTATTTCAACGCGGGGCAAACTTTCCTGCGCCAACATTGGGAATTTACCCTGCCCCCGGCGATCCCAAGTTACCAACCGGGTAGCGATCATGCGGCCTATGGTGGCAATGCCGCCCAAGCCTTTTTAGCCAATAGTGCGGCTGCGGCTACTCCGACGACGCAAACCAGCCAAAGCTTTACCTTAACGCGCAAAAGCAACCAGTTACAGGTGTTGAATCACACCAATTTAGAAAACAATTGGGCAGGGTTAGAGCTGACTTTGGTCGATAGCAAAACCGGGCTGGCCTACCCCACTGAGCGCGAAATCAGCTATTACCACGGGGTGGATGAGGGCGAAAGTTGGAGCGAAGGCGGGCGGGTGGATGAAGTGGTGTTCCGTGACATTCCACCGGGGACGTATTACCTGACTGCTGACCCAGAATTTCCCACGGAAAATCCCATGCCCTTTAGCGATGACTTAGAAATCCGGCGCAACCCGCCCGGCTGGTCTAACCTTGTTTTTATTGAGCTATTCCTCATCCTCTTCCCTATCTTCTCCCGTTTTCGCTATCAAGCCTTTGAAAGCAAACGCTGGGCAGAAAGCGACCATGCCCCAGAAGATAATGACGATGATGATGAGTAACTAACTAGCCCCGCCCCATAAAACGCACAATCGCTTCACCTTCTGCGGTGGTTTTGGGCTGGGCTTTCCACGCGTGACCGTAGATGATTTCGAAAGTGGCGGGGAGGCGGTGTTCGGGGTGGGTTTGCGCGAGGGCGGCGTAGCGTTGGCGGAAGGTTTGCGCGGCGTGTTTGCCCATTAGCCCTTTCGGGCGGTCGTGCATCAGGCATTGGCTACCGCTGAGGCGCAGTTCGCGCACTAAGGTGTCGAGATCGTTATAAGTGAGGGTGAGGATTTCCATGTCCATCACCGGATCGGCAAAGCCGTTGCTGGCGAGCATGTCGCCTAAATCGTGCATATCAAAAAACCGCTGCGTATGAATTTGCCCATCGGCAAAGGCGGCGCGGAGTTCTTTTAGCGTGTCGGGGCCAAAGGTGGAAAACATCAACAGGCCGCCCACTTCTAAAACGCGCCGCGCTTCTTGCAGCACGGGGAGCGGGTCATTGACCCACGGTAAGAGCAAATTTGCCCAATACAAACCACAACTTTGCGCCGCCAGCGGTAAGGCGGCGGCATCGGCATTGAGCAAGCTAGGCAGATGTTTGTTTTGCCCGACTTTTTGCCCAAGGGTTTGCTGCCACAATTTACGCCAACGATTTGGTCTAAGCCCTTGTAACTGGCTGGCTTGGCAGAGCATACCTGCACTGGCATCCACCCCAATCCATTTGGTCTGGGGATAACGCTGTTGCAAAGCCGGTAAGCTTGCCCCAAGGCCACAACCAACATCAAGAGCGTGGCTTGGACTGATCTTCACGTAGTCCAAGCGTTCTAACATGCGCTGGTCGATCTCCCGCGCCAGAAAATCCCCTTGTCCATACTGCGGTGCAACGCGATCAAAATGACGGCGCACCGCCGGATGTGAGAGAAAAAGTGGGGCGGGAGGTGTACTCATATTGGCTTAAATGGCGCGTAAGCCTAATTTGGCAAACAAGGCTTCATCGGCTTCGACATCGGCATTGCCCGTGGTTAGCAGTTTGTCACCATAGAACATGGAATTTGCCCCGGCGAGGAAGCACATGGTTTGCAGCTCTTCGCTCATTTCTTGCCGCCCGGCAGAAAGACGCACATAGGAAGTGGGCATGGTGATGCGAGCAGCGGCGATGGTGCGCACAAATTCAAACGGATCAAGGCGATTTTGTTCCGCCATCGGTGTACCGGGAATGGGCACAAGGTTGTTAATTGGCACGGATTCGGGCGGTTTGGGTAGATTGGCGAGTTGCGCAATCAAGGCCGCGCGGTTACGCCGTGATTCACCCATACCAATAATGCCGCCAGAACAGACGTTAATCCCGGCATCACGGACTTGATCCAAAGTATCTAAACGGTCGTCATGGGTGTGAGTTTTAATCACTTGCCCGTAATAGTCTTTGTCGGTGTCTAAGTTGTGGTTGTAATAATCCAAACCGGCTTCTTTCAGCTTTTCGGCTTGACCTTGTTTCAACATCCCCAAGGTGACACAGGTTTGCATCCCCAGAGCTTTGACTTCGCGCACCATGTCGACGATCGCATTCAAGTCATTATCTTTCGGGCCACGCCACGCCGCACCCATACAGAAACGTGACGCGCCTTTGTCTTTGGCTAACTTGGCGGCGGCGATGACATCAGCCAGTGGCATCAGCTTTTCGCGTTCTAAATCGGTGTCATAACGTGCTGATTGCGAGCAATAGCCACAATCTTCAGAACAACCGCCCGTTTTCACCGAAATCAGGGTGGAACGTTGAATTTCATTGGCATTAAAATGTTGGCGATGCACTTGCTGCGCCCGCCATAACAAATCCATAAAGGGCAGTTCGTATAACTCTAAAACGGCTTGCACGCTCCAACCATTGGCACCGGGGGTAGCATCCGCAGCGGCTTGGGCAGAAGGCGTAGAAAAAACGACGGGCTGGGCTGAAGTTTCAGCCATGACATTTGCTTGCATAATCGAAAAACCTAGGGGAAAGTACAGCGGGTAATTATGAATAATCGGCGATCAAGGCCATAAAGTCAATTTTGCCGCCCTTGATTTCGCCCGTATAAAAGCGAGGAAAAACCCATGAAACGATTAGGGAATTTGCCAATTCCGGCATGGTCAAGCCTTGGCAAGCGGGTGCTCTCCCACCTATCTCACGCCCTGCTTCCGCCCTCCAGTTGCCTACTCTGCGCTAATAGCACCACCGAGGCCGTAATTTGCCCCGCCTGTCGCGCCGATTTACCGTGGCAAGACCATGCCACGCAGTATTGTCCCCAATGTGGCCTGCCTAGCCCGCTGCATCGTGTGAGTACGAGCGATGATATTTGCCCACATTGCCACAGCGCGCCCCCGGCGTTTTGCCATACCGTGGCGGCCTTTGATTATGAATTTCCCCTGCGCCAGCTCATTCATCGCTACAAATATGGCGGCGAATTAAGCTTGGCGCGGTTTTTCGCCCATGCCTTAGCCCAAGCTATTGCACAGCAAGCACACTTCAATGTCTCGCCCAACACCGTGTTATTGCCCTTGCCGCTCCATGCACAACGCTTGCGCGAACGTGGCTTTAATCAGGCGATGGAAATTGCCCGCCCGTTAAGTAAGCTCCTCGGTATTCCCTGCCGCCCTCATCTGTGCCAACGCCATCGCCCCACCGTGCCGCAAGCCGGATTAGCCCGCAAAGACCGCCTCACCAATCTCCGCCACGCCTTTAGCTGTGCGCATGAACTCCAAGGCCAGTCGATTTTATTGCTCGACGACGTAATGACTACCGGCAGCAGCGTGCAAGAATGCGCCCGCACCCTGCTGCTACACGGCGCAAACCGCGTCGATGTTGTGGTTGTCGCAAGGGCGTTGCCGCCGGGGGGATAGGGATAAGAAGGGGAGTTTTTTGCCAGTAAATCAATTGTTCGGGCTATAATCGTTACAACACACCCGCCACACGTCCTGCCTTCGGGCAGGGATCTGCTTCATGCAGACGTGCAAAAGGCGGGTTTTTCATGTCTGCTCAGGAAACTCTCTTGACAAAGATATTATTTTCCAAGCCTGCACAATCCCCAGAATCCTTGCTTACAAAACTGAAGGCTCAAGGACTCGTTGTTCCAGCCCAGCAAGAACCACAAGCGATCGCGTATTTACGCTATGTTGGTGCATATCGTCTAAAAGGTTACTGGTTTCATCTCGTTGACCCCACAACAAAGCAATTTCCTCCAGGCTGGACATTCCAGATGCTTGTTGACCGCTACGAATTTGACCGGGAATTGCGGCTAGCCATTATTGAAGCGATTGATCGTTTGGAGGTTGCGATTCGCAGTGTGATGGCGAATCGCCTCAGCGTAAGCCATTCTCCCCATTGGTTTATCAAAACAAGTACTTTCAAACCAAGCCGAGAGTGGGGATTTGGACAAATGCTACGAAAGATTGAGGAAGAGGTACGACGTAGTGATGGGAAAGCATTTATTGCCCATTACTATCAACGCTATGACCAGCCATATTTACCGCCCAGTTGGTCGGTAACTGAATGTCTCTCTTTCGGATTCTGGTCTCGCACCTACGGGATATTGCATGATCCCGACGATAAAAAAGCCATCTGTAAATGCTTTAATATCCAACAGCCAGAGGTATTCCAGTCATGGATACATACGGTGACAGTGGTAAGAAATATAGCCGCACATCATGGGCAGTTTTTGCGTCTCAAGCTTGGTGTATCACCCGCTAACTACAAGGCAGGCAAAGTAAAATTCCAAGACAGTAAATCCTTCTACGCTGCCGCCACAGTAATCAACTACTTGCTGTCACAAACTGGATTACCACATCGTTGGAAAACGAATCTTCAAGAGCTTTTTGCTAAATATCCTTCTATCTCTCCAAAAGACCTTGGTTTCCCACAGGAATGGGAAAAAACACCCGGTTGGTAATCTCTCCGCTTTTACCTGATATGTCTTTCTAGCCCCACCATGTTTAATATCGTCTTATTTGAACCAGAAATCCCCCCAAACACGGGCAATATCATTCGCCTTTGCGCGGCAACGGGGGCGCGTTTGCATTTGGTTGAACCTTTAGGCTTTGATTTTTCGGATAAACAACTGCGCCGGGCGGGGCTGGATTATCACGAATATGCACAAACGCAGATTCATAAAAACTGGGCGGAAGCCAAGGCGGCGTTGGGCTTATTTGGTCTAAATGGTGAAAATCGCTGTTTTGCCATGACCACCAAGGCATCTACACCATGTATGAATTTGGTCTTTCAAGCAGGCGATACCTTTCTTTTTGGCCCTGAAACACGCGGCCTACCTGCGGAAGTCCTTGCCGAATTCACCCCCGCCCACCGCCTACGCCTCCCCATGCTCCCCGACCGCCGTAGTTTGAATTTGTCGAATAGTGTGGCGATTGTGGTGTATGAAGCGTGGCGACAACAGGGATTTGTGGGTGGGGTGTAGCCTCAAACACTTTTATTGGCGCATAACCTAAAACTCAGAACTAAAAAAGGAGATAGTTGGCAAAAATACAGGTGTTTTTCTTGAGATGCGTGTATCAGAGGTCTAGGATTAAAAATCTTTTTGCATGTAATTTTGCGTGTGAAACTACCTCTGGGAGAAAACAATGAATGAAGAAAAAGACCTAACCCCTGCCAACGAAAATGCAGCAACGGTGGATGCGCCTGTCACCAAAAAGCCAACTCGCCGCAAACCCGCGCCCCGCAGTACCACACCCCGCACCCGGCGGGCAGCGGCGGGGGATGTTGTTCCTACACTTGATACCACTCAGGTAGAAGATCATGTCGTGGTTAAAGTGAGTGATGCCAAATTAGGCAGCCGGGATGCCGCCATGCGTGATGTGTTGAATGGTTTGTCGCATGATGAAGCCGTACCTTTATTAAAAGGGCTGCTCAAAGAAAAACAAAAATTGATTGGCGAACCTGAAGTAAACCCCAATGACGAATTGGCCGATGGTTGGCGCGAGGGCGGGTATCCCTATAAAAACCTAATGACGCGCAAAGCCTATGAACAGCAAAAATACCGTTTGCAAGTTGAGCTGTTAAAGCTGCAAGCGTGGGTCAAAGAAACCAAACAAAAGGTCGTGATTCTGTTTGAAGGCCGCGATGCTGCCGGTAAGGGTGGGACGATTAAACGTTTTATGGAACATTTAAACCCACGCGGTGCACGTGTGGTGGCCTTAGAAAAACCCAGCGAAACCGAACGTGGGCAATGGTATTTCCAACGTTATGTGCAGCATTTGCCTGCCGCTGGTGAAATCGTCTTGTTTGACCGCTCCTGGTATAACCGTGCGGGGGTGGAACGGGTCATGGGCTTTTGTACCGATACTGAATACAACGAATTTGTGCGCCAAGCCCCTGAATTTGAACGGATGCTCAGCCGCAATGGCATTCATCTGATTAAATTCTGGTTCTCGGTCAGCCAAAAAGAACAACGCCGCCGCTTTAAAGAACGCAAAGTGCATCCTTTAAAGCAATGGAAGCTCTCGCCTGTGGATTTGGCCTCGTTAGATAAATGGGATGATTACACCCGTGCGAAAGAAGCGATGTTCTTCCACACCGATACCGCCGATGCACCGTGGACGGTGATTAAGTCTGATTGTAAAAAACGCGCCCGCCTCAATGCCATGCGTTTTGTCTTGCACAAAATGCCATACACCAACAAAGACATTGAACGAATCGGCAAGCTTGATCCGTTAATCGTCGGTCGGGCGCATGTGGTGTATGAACGCGGTGAGAAATC
>CAZOBT010000040.1:0-13388 GCA_964578025.1 uncultured Rhodocyclaceae bacterium
TGGCACATCCGGTATGGATTAGCCGATGGCTCAGCCACCTTAACCGTTGCCACCACGCGCCCTGAAACCATGTTGGGTGATACGGCGGTGATGGTGCATCCTGACGATGAACGCTATCAACATTTAATTGGCAAGATGGTGCAGTTACCACTCACTACGCGGGAAATCCCTGTGATTGCTGATGCTTATGTCGATATGAGTTTCGGCACGGGTGTGGTTAAAGTCACCCCAGCGCATGACTTTAATGACTATGCAGTTGGGCAACGTCACCAATTACCCATGATTTCCATCCTGACCTTGGATGGCAAAATCAACGAGAATGCCCCCGAAAAATACCAAGGCTTAGATCGCTTTGAGGCGCGTAAAGCGGTGGTGGCAGATTTAGAAGCCTTAGGGATTTTGGAAAAAACCGATAAGCATAAACTCAAAGTGCCACGCGGTGATCGTACCGGGGTGGTGATTGAACCGATGCTGACCGATCAATGGTTTGTGGCGATGTCCAAGCCAGGTATTGATGGCAAGTCAATTACCGAAAAAGCCCTTGATGTGGTGCATTCAGGCGAGATCAAGTTTTATCCCGAAAATTGGGTTAACACCTATAACCAATGGCTGAACAATATTCAGGATTGGTGTATTTCGCGCCAACTGTGGTGGGGGCATCAGATTCCCGCATGGTATGGCGACAATGGCGAAGTCTTTGTCGCCCATAACGAAGTCGAAGCACAGGCACAGGCTAAGGCCGCTGGGTATCAAGGCGCATTACGCCGCGATGCAGATGTGTTGGATACGTGGTACTCCTCAGCTCTGTGGCCGTTCTCAACCTTGGATTGGACACCTGACTATCCCGCCCAATCGAATGATGCCTTGGATTTGTACTTGCCCTCCACCGTGTTAGTCACCGGGTTTGACATCATCTTCTTCTGGGTGGCGCGGATGGTGATGATGACCAAACACATTACGGGCAAGATTCCCTTTAAACATGTGTATGTCCATGGCCTGATTCGTGATGGCGAAGGGCAGAAAATGTCCAAGTCTAAGGGCAATGTGCTTGACCCGATTGATTTGATCGACGGCATCGACATTGAAACCTTGGTACAAAAACGTACCACGGGTTTGATGAATCCCAAGCAAGCCGCTTCGATTGAAAAGAAAACACGCAAAGAATTCCCCGAAGGGATTCCGGCGTTTGGCACGGACGCGCTGCGCTTTACGTTTGCCAGCTTGGCTTCGCCCGGACGCGATATTAAATTTGACTTGAATCGTTGCGATGGCTACCGCAATTTCTGCAATAAATTATGGAACGCCACCCGCTTTGTGCTGATGAATGTTGAAGGTCATGATTTGGCCTTGGAACACCAACAAGCAGCAGATGGTACGTGCCCCGCCGATGGCAGCAGCCAGCTCGATTTTTCCTTTGCTGATCGCTGGATCGTGAGTTTGTTGCAACGGGTCGAGCAAGAAACGGCGCAACATTTTGCAGATTACCGTTTTGATTTTGTGGCACAAACCTTGTACCGCTTTGTGTGGGACGAGTTCTGTGACTGGTATTTGGAAATTGCCAAAGTCGCCATCAACACTGGCAGCGCAGCGCAAGCCCGTGCCGCCCGCCGTACCTTGGTGCGTGTTTTGGAAACGGTTTTACGTTTAGCCCATCCGTTGATTCCCTTTATTACGGAAGAGTTATGGCAAACCGTCGCGCCGATTGCTGGACGTAAGACGCATGAATCCATCATGCTCACCGCGTATCCAGAAGCGAATTTGGGCAAATTAGATACAGTGTCTGAAGCCAAAGTTGAACGCTTAAAAGCCTTGGTCGGTGTGTGCCGTAACTTGCGCGGGGAAATGAATGTCTCACCGGCTGCGCGTCTGCCGTTGTTGGTCGCTGGTGAAGCCGGGGAAATCCAAGAGTTTGCGGCGTATCTGCAAGCCTTAGCGAAGTTGTCGGAAGTAACCTTGGTTGCAGAAATGCCCGCCGATGCCTTAGCTCCTGTTGCTGTGGTTGGTGAAACACGCTTGATGCTCAAGGTTGAAATTGATGTTGCCGCCGAACGTGACCGCTTAAGCAAGGAAATCGAGCGCATTGAAAAGCAAGTCACGATTGCCAACAACAAGTTAAATAACGAAAGTTTTGTCGCGCGCGCCCCGGCTGCCGTGGTAGAGCAAGAGCAAAAACGCTTGGCGGAGTTCTCTGCTATGTTGGATAAGCTCAAACCACAACTCGCGAAACTGAACGGAGCTTAAGCAATGGAAATGCCTGATTCCCCAACCGGCTTTCGCCGTATCTTTTTTGCCATGATGCTGTTCACAGCCCTCGTTTGGGCGTGGACAGTTGGGTTAATGCTGTTATGGCCGTGGCAAGACGCGAAGGAATGGCAAGCTGATTACCGCTTAGCAACCGTTTGCCCAGAAAAGAGCGAACAACAGACTTGCGTACTGACCTATGCGGCTTGGGAAAAGGCTCGTGCCGCACAGCAAAGCCCGATTCTTGTGAGTACCAATATTGCCGATTTTGCCGAAGTGGCGGATGACGAGATGTGGTACAAGTGGCGCAAATTCAACAATAAACCTTGGTTATATGAGCTGTCTTGGTCGTCATGGAATTTTGAAGAGTCGATCCGTTACCGTGTTGATGGTGATGTTCCAGTATTAATGGCACATCGCCGGGTCGGGGTTGAAATCTTACGTTACTCTTTAGCTCTTGCTGTCTTAAGTTTCTTGGCGATTGCTTGGTCAAAACGCCGTAACCGCTAACTTATTGCCAGATTTACATCTCGCCATAAATTAGCAGAATACCGTTACAAACGGTGACCACATTACAGTAACTCTCTGTAATGTGGTCTTTTTTTTTGCCTATCTATTTTTACAAATGAAAAAAAGCAAGCTATCGCTGCAGGAATAACGGGAATTTTTGGTTTTTTCAGTTGTCTCGTTTCGTCGTAGTGGTTTCACGCAAGGTCGGCGTAAGGCAATAAAGCTAGATTGCCCTTGCATGATGGTTTTTAAAAACCGAAACAGAGGAGTAATTAACGATGAAAAAACACAAAAACAATGGATGGCGGGGGCTAATACTGGGGGGAGGAGCATCGGGTCTCAGCCTGAATGCGCTCGCACAAACCAGCCTGACATCTGGAGGTGAAGCAGGAACAAATTGGGCTGCAATCATTATGTTCTTGCTTTTCGTGGGTGGAACTGCATGGATCACCAAATGGGCCGCTGGAAAAACAAAATCAGCGGCCGATTTTTATACGGCAGGAGGAGGAATTACGAGTTTCCAAAATGGCCTAGCCATTGCCGGGGACTATATGTCTGCCGCCTCTTTTTTAGGTATTTCAGCTTTGGTCTTTGCCAACGGCTTTGATGGCTTAATTTTCTCGATTGGCTGGTTAGTTGGTTGGCCTATCTTGACCTTCTTGATGGCAGAGCGGATTCGCAACTTAGGACGTTTTACCTTTGCTGACGTGGCTTCCTTCCGCTTCTCCCCACCACCAATTCGCGCCTTCTTGGTGTATGCAACCTTAGTTGTTGTCATTTTCTACATGATCGCGCAGATGGTTGGTGCAGGGCAGTTGATTCGCACACTATTTGGTTTGCAATACGATTACGCGATTATTCTCGTTGGTGTGCTGATGATGTGTTACGTGTTGTTTGGCGGCATGACTGCAACAACATGGGTGCAAATCGTTAAAGCTGTCATGTTGCTCTCTGGTGCAACTTTCATCGCACTCGCTGTGTTATGGGAATTCAATATGAACCCCGCTGCCTTATTTGAGAAGGCAGTTGAGGTTCACCCTAAGGGAGCAAACATCATGGCTCCCGGTGGCTTAATTAAAGACCCAGTTTCTGCGATTTCTGTAGGGATTGCCTTGATGTTTGGTACAGCGGGTTTGCCACACATCCTAAATCGTTTCTTTACTGTTGCTGATGGTACTGCTGCACGTAACTCTGTCGCTTGGGCAACGGGTTGGATTGGCTACTTCTACATTCTGACCTTTGTCATTGGCTTCGGTGCAATCGTTTTTGTTGGCACATCCAGCCAATATCTTGACCCTGCTACTGGCACATTGATTGGTAGTAACAACATGGCAGCCGTGCACCTCTCCCATGCACTCGGTGGCAACTTATTACTTGGGTTTATCTGTGCCGTTGCTTTTGCCACCATTATTGCGGTAGTGGCTGGTTTGACCCTTTCTGGTGCAGCCGCTTTATCGCACGATATTTACTCTATCGTTTTAAAACAAGGGGATGCTGACCCGGTTAAAGAGTTACGGGTTTCGCGGATTACGGCTGTCATCATTGGGATTACAGCGATTTTCTTGGGGATTGCCTTCGAAAAAGAAAACGTTGCCTACATGGTAATGTTGGCCTTTGCGGTCGCTTGCTCAACCAATTTCCCAGTTTTGGTCATGTCAATCTTCTGGAAAGACTGCACCACAAAGGGGGCAACCTTAGGCGGCTTCGTCGGCTTGATTGCTGCAGTCACCATGACCGTACTTTCTGAGCCTGTCTGGGTCAAGGTATTAGGCCATAGCAAAGCGATCTTCCCCTTTGCTTCACCAGCTCTCTTCTCGATGTCAATGGCCTTCTTTACCATTTGGCTGGTTTCCACCCTTGATCAAAGCCCACATGCAGAACGTGAACGGGAAGATTACCCAGATCAGCTAACTCGTTCTGAAACAGGTTTTGGCGCAAGCACTGCTAGTGACCATTAATCAACCAACGCATATGCAATGTTGTTCAAGTAGCACCACTAACAATCATCATTGTTAGTTCTCAGATGCATCAAGGTGGTACAGATTATGCTCACTCAATCCATTCCTGTCCGCCTTGATGCCTTTCCAATTTTGATAATTCATAAAGGAATTCACTGTGAATGAACTTGCTAATTTAATCTGGGTAGGGGTCTGTATCCCCCTAGTCTTTATCATGCTGGTTGGTTTTTCTTTGCTTGAATGTGGTTTATGTCGAGCCAAGAATGCCGTTAACGTGATGATGAAAAACTTTGTTGGGATTGCGATTAGCGGCCTCGCATTTACCGTTCTCGGCTATGGCCTGTTTGCAGGCACCACCTTAGGTGGTTGGCTGGGTGGGATGGACGTTTGGATTGCAGACCTAAAAGGTTTGGATGCCATGAACATGGTTTACCAAATCATGTTTGCCTCTTGCGCGACCGCAATTGTGAGTGGCGCGTTATCAGAACGGATGCGCTACACCTCTTTCCTTATTTCAGCCGCCGTGATGGCGGCTTTGATTTATCCAGTGTTTGCCCATTGGGCATGGCATCCACAAGGCTGGCTGAAAGAACTTGGTTTTATTGACCTTGCAGGCACTTCCGCAGTGCACTCTATTGGTGCATGGTGCGCATTAGCAGGGGTAATCGCACTTGGGCCACGGATGGGGCGTTTCAGTAAGCAAGGTGAAATCCGTGACATTCCTGGTCACAACTTACCAATGGTTGCCTTAGGTAGCATGTTGTTATGGTTTGGTTGGTTCGGCTTTAACGGCGGTAGCATTGGTTCTTTAGAAGGCGCAAACCTTGGGCGCGTCTTGTTAAATACCCACTTAGGTGGTTGTGCTGGCGTGTTAGGTGGTTTGCTCTTTATGAAACTGACCAACCGTAAAATCTACCTCACCGCGATGGTGAACGCGGGCTTGGCTGGCTTAGTGTCAATTACGGGTGGTGCTGCCACAATGTCTCCACTCATGGCTGCCGTTGCCGGGTTTATTGGTGGAATTGCCTGTATTGTGGGTGGTGAAATCTTACGCCGGATGCACTTTGATGATGTCGTTGATGCCGTGGCAGTGCACGGGATTGGCGGAATGTGGGGCACCTTAGCGGCTGGGATGTTCTACATGAATGACATGTTCAATGGCGAACGGATTGCCTACCAAATCGTTGGGATTGGTGTGGCTTTCATGTGGTCATTCCTCGTTTCTATCGTAGTATTCAAGCTAGTTGATAAATTCATGGGACTGCGTTCAGACAGTCTGCATGAGCAACGGGGCTTGGATTACACCGAACATCACGAATTGGGTTATCCTGAGTTCCAAAATACCCCTGGCCAATTAAAGAAAGAAGGTTAACGAAAAATGGCACTAGACATACATTCCTTGCGGCGGCGTGCAGCTTACTCTGTGTTAAGCAAGGTATTAAGCGAGGCCGAACTGGAGAGCGCGCTAAGTGTGTTGCCTGACACACTCCATAACGAGCAGCTCACTTCTATCATTGCTTTTATTGATCGGGTAGCTAGTTTAACCATGCTCGATACAATGACCTGCAAGCGTTTGTATGGCGAGTTGTATCGTGCTTTAAGCTTACCCATCGATCAGCTGCCTGCTGATCCTTGGGCTGGGCGATTGGCAGGGGTGGAAACTTATGCGACTGCACCTGCTCGCCCCTTTGCACAAACGCAAGCAACTCCTGCCTATGTGCCACCACCGCCACCTCCTCCCGCTCCTGTGGCAGTTGCACCTGCCCCTACGCCTGAGCCAGAAAGCAAGGTCAAACTTTCCGCTGCGCAAACCGTGCTGCTCACCCTCGCACAAACAATCCGCGCTAATCTGCAACAGCATCATCCAAAAGAGGCACCAGAATTTCGTAGTGATTTGCAAACGATTTGCAAACGCCGCAAGTACAAGCCAGAAACTTCGGCCTTGCTAACAAAGCTGTGGGAAAACTTGACTCCTGAAGCTTGGGAAAAATTCAATAGCGAAAAAGCCATGGGGGATTTTGCCCATTGCTTATACCAAACCTTGTGCGAAACCCTTGGCCCGGTTGATGCCGATACGGTGTTAGCGCGTGCTGTTGAAAAAGCGGGCAGTATCCCTGCCGCCAAAGAGTTCCCACCAGCGAATTTCCTCTAATCGGCAATAGAGTTTGGTCTAATTCGCAGAAAGGCTGTGGCTATTAACTTAGTCATAGCCTTTTTTATTTGGTCTAAATTAAAAATAGGTTTTCGCTCGTGTCTTACGGGATGTAGTTTTTACCCTTTGCTTTTTCTCTCTTGCCTTCTACGCGCATAATTGCGCCTTTTCCCCTGCTTGGCGGTGCGTTTATGTCTGATCCAGCTTGTTACCATTGCGGTTTGCCGATTCCTGATGAAGTTGATTTCCCTGTACAAATTACGGGTGAAACGCGGCAAATGTGTTGTTTGGGCTGTCAGGCGGTGGCGCAGGCGATTGTAGACAATGGCTTGGCGGATTATTACCGCACCCGTGATTCGCTCCCCGAATCACCGCGTGAAGCTGTTCCCGCCGTGCTAGATCAACTCGCGCTGTTTGACCATGCGGAATTTCAAAAAGGCTTTGTCCGAGCCTTGGGTGACAACGAACGCGAAGCTTCCTTAATTCTAGAAGGCATTACCTGCGCGGCTTGTGTCTGGCTAAATGAACAGCATGTCTCACGTTTGCCGGGGGTGCTGGCGGTTGATATTAACTATGCGACACGCCGGGCGCGAGTGCGCTGGGATGAGTCGAAACTACGTTTGTCAGAAATTTTGGCGGCAATCGCCGCGATTGGTTATCGCGCCTATCCCTATGATGCGGCGCGTACTGAAGAACTAGCGCAAAAAGAACGCCGCGACGCAATGTGGCGAGTCTGGGTGGCAGGCTTTGGCATGATGCAAGTCATGATGTACGCCTTCCCGGTGTACATTGCGGGCGAAGGCGAAATGTCGCTCGATATTGAAAGCCTGATGCGCTGGGCAAGTTTGCTGCTGACGCTACCCGTGGTGTTTTACTCCTCCGCCCCATTTTTCCGCCATGCGTGGCGTGATTTGAAATTGCGTCGGGTTGGTATGGATGTCCCCGTGGCCTTGGGGATTGGTGCGGCCTTTGTGGCCAGTATTTGGGCCACCTTAACCCAGTCTGGCGAGGTGTATTACGACTCGGTGACGATGTTCGTCTTTTTCTTATTGGGCGGGCGTTATCTTGAAATGACCGCACGGCAAAAAGCCGTGAGTGCGACCGAAGCCTTAGCCAAGTTGCAGCCCAGTTTTGCGCATCGTGTTGCGGATTACCCGACCCAAAAAGCGGGAACACAAGTGGCAATCAGCGAACTCGCCGTTGGCGAAACGATTTTGGTCAAACCGGGGGAAGTGATTCCGGTGGATGGCGTGATTGTGGAAGGCGAAAGCCATGCCGATGAAGCCTTGTTGACCGGGGAAAGCCTACCAGTACGCAAAAGTATTGGCGATGAAGTGACAGGGGGCACGCTGAATCGGGAAAGTCCCCTCTATGTGCGGATTGCGGCCTTAGGTGAAGCCACACGCTTGTCGGCGATTGTGCGTTTAATGGAACGTGCCGCCACGGAAAAGCCAAAAATTGTCGAATTTGCTGACCGGATTGCCGGGCGGTTTGTGGCGGTGTTGTTGGTGATTGCCTTGCTCGTTGGCGTAGCGTGGTATTACGTTGATCCGAGCAAAGCCTTATGGATTACGGTATCGGTTTTGGTCGTAACCTGCCCTTGTGCCTTGTCCTTGGCAACACCGATTGCCCTTACGGTGGCGGCGGGGGCATTAGCCAAACAAGGCTTGCTCGTCACACGCGGTCATGCGATTGAAACCTTAGCGCGAGCCACGCATTTTGTGTTTGATAAAACCGGAACACTCACCTCGGGGCAAATGCGCTTACAAGAGGTCGTCCCAATCGCTGATCTGAGCAAAAACGATTGCTTAAGTCTTGCTGCCGCACTAGAACAAGGCTCAGAACACCCGATTGCTTTAGCCATTCTGCGGGGATTTTCTGCGGCAGCAGGAAATACCGAATCCTCCGCTGTGTTGCCCGCAGTGACACGTAGCGTAGCCAAAACCGGCGCGGGGATTGAGGGAGAAATCAGCGGAACGCCGTATTTCCTTGGACGTTTGGACTATGTACAAACCGCCGCTGGCATTACCGAAAATCAACTGGCTCGTTTTGCCGACGATGATTTAACGGTTGTCGGTCTGGCAACTGCCAATCAATTGCTTGCCGTGTTCCGCTTAGGCGACCAAATTCGCCCCGAAGCCCCAGACTTGGTGCGTTATTTACAAACACATGGGCGTGAAGTGGTGTTGCTCTCGGGAGATTCGCCCAGCGCGGTACGCCATATTGCTCGGCAATTGCAACTTGGTGATGCTGGCTTTATTGCCGGGGCAACCCCTCACGATAAACATGAGTATGTACAGCAACTGCAAGCCCAAGGCGCGGTGGTAGCCATGATTGGCGACGGAGTCAATGATGCTCCGGTCTTAGCGCAAGCGCAGGTCTCGATTGCCATGGGTAGTGGGGCGCAATTGGCGCGAGCACAGGCCGATTTGGTGTTGCTCTCAGAAAATTTGCAGCATTTAGAACAAGGCATTGCGAAATCGGTGCTGTGCTTCCGCATTATTCGCCAAAATTTGTGGTGGTCATTCATCTATAACCTCGTCGCCCTACCCTTAGCGATTGCGGGTTATGTCACCCCTTGGTTAGCGGGAATTGGCATGTCAGCCAGTTCTTTATTAGTTGTTTTGAATTCATTACGTTTGCAACGTTAGGAGTGGCTGGCATGGAAAGCTTGTATCTTTTAATTCCATTTTCCGTGGCCTTGGTGTTTGTCATCGCCTTGATCTTTTGGTGGTCAGTACGCAACGGACAATACGACGATCTCGAAGGCCCTGGCTTTCGGGTGTTGATGGATGATGACAAGGTAGTATTACCGAACGAAACTCCGGCACAAGATAACAAACCTAATGCTAAAACAAGTGAGGGTTAGGCAATACAAAGGCATAGGCCAACACCTTCTTGAATGCCATGATCGTGTCTTTATTGGTCGCTCTACCGTTACTTTTCCTTAAAAGACCAATCAACAGCTTTGAGGCACGACCCATAATTTCAGCCACCCTGTGCAGGGTAACGTGAGCGGTAATTTGATGCGAATCAGTAGTGGCACACACACCGCCCACGTTTTGCTAGGTAGAACTAACCACGAAATTGCACCCATTCATTTAAGGGGGCGCGTTCGGTGACGAGGGTGTTTTCTACGGCATTCGGGTCGGCGTAGCCTAAGGACATGCCACACACCACCATTTCGTTCGCGGGAAGCTGTAAATGCTCGCTAATGATGCGGTGATATTGGGTAAAGGCGGCTTGCGGGCAGGTATCTAAGCCCTTGGCGCGAGCGGCAAGCATCAGGTTTTCTAAGAACATGCCGTAATCCAACCAACTGCCCTGCGCCATGATGCGGTCAATGGTAAACATCAACCCCACCGGGGCATCAAAGAAGCTGTAATTGCGCCCATGTTGTTGGTGCATCCGTTCACCTTCACCTTTTTTGATCCCCAATAAACCATAGAGATCGAAACCGACTTTGCGCCGCCGATCAATGTAGGGCGATTGCCATTGGCTGGGGTAATAGCTGTATTCCTCTTTATGCAAAGCCGCTTCTTCGGGGTCGTTATGCGCCGCGACAATCTTGGCGCACAAGCTATCCCGCACTTCGCCTTGCAACACATAGACTTTCCACGGCTGTGTATTTGTGCCAGATGGCGCACGTCCGGCAAGGGTTAATAAGTCTTCCAAGGTTTCACGCGGAACTGGCGTGGGTAAATAAGCGCGAATTGAACGGCGGCTTAAAATCGCTTCTTCAACAGTGTGAGCGGTAGTCATAGGTGCTGTCTCCTAAAAAACGAGTCGGAAATAATACGAATACGAGCTTGCCGACCCAAGCAAGCATCGCTGTGCTAGCTACGGAAAATTTGGTCTATTATTAATTTAATGATGTACAAACTATCTTACTAGGCAGTTTTTTATTTGGTCTATAAGAATCGCTGTCAGCGGGGTTTAGGCCGATTTGCGGCGGGCAATCTTTAATTTGCCGACAACGTGCATTTCGCAGGGTTTGCAGTCGAAGCGTAAATGTAGCTTTTCTTTGCCTCGGATGAGGGTCATTGGTTCGGGGCGAATGCCTTTGACTTGTTTCGGGCAAAGGTTAAAGCTGTAACGCAGACAGTGCTTGGTAATCATCAAAGACACCATGCCTTTTTGCTCGTTGGCTTCATAGGCCGATTCGATCAAACCCACCCCATGTTGCGTATAAAACGCACGGGCTTGGTGATTGAGGACGTTACCCAAATACGATAATTCGCTTTCTGGGTATAAGGCTGGCGGGTCAACCGGTTCGGCGCGGGGCGGACGTTGCCACGCGGCTTGGCGGGCGTTTTCTAAGGCTTCAACCCCTTGGCGGCGTAGGTTGTTCAAGACCGAGGCGGGGATAAACCACGGTTGGGCGAGGCGCAGATTGATTTCTTTCGCGTAAAACAAGGTGTTGCCCAATTTGCCCAAACCTTCGCGCAAATTTGCCTCGGCTTTGTCCGCGTTTTGCGCCGGAGCTTTGTCCACCGCAATGCTGACCGAAGCCAATACGCCGATTTCATCGTCTAAATGCAAGGCCAAGCCATCTGGTGTGTCTTCGAGGGTCACACTCACGGCAATGCGGCGTTCGGCCGATTTCTTTTCGAGCAAGCGCACAAACTCTTGATCGTGATTACGGAAAACCTCGGTGCCCGCCCGGAGTTTGCCTAGCCCTTGCCCGTGTTGTGCGGCCTGCTCCAGTTGCATATCGGAGGGGAAGAGGCGTTGTTCGCCATTGGCGGCGGCTTCAACACGGTTGATGCGCAAACCGACTAATTCGCCATCCGGGGCGTAATAGCTCAGACCGTCGCCGTTATGCAGGGTGACGTTGGCATGGACGGTAAAGGATTTTTCGGCGACTTGCGCGACATAGCCAATGCTGTCCCCAGCAAATTTTGGCGAATCAAACGCGCCAATGTCTTCTTTACGCCCATTCACAAAATAATCGGTTGTGCCGCGATTAAAGGTTTTTTCGGGGCGAGGTTGGAAGGTAAACGTGCATTTGCCATCGGAGCGGCGGTGATACTCAGGATGCTCGTCCATAAACGTATCTAACAACTGGCGATAATGCGCCGTGACGTTTTTAACATAGGCCATGTCTTTATAGCGACCTTCGATTTTGAAGGAGCTGATCCCGGCTAAGGCCAAGTCGCCAATGTTGTCGCTTTGGTTATTGTCTTTGACCGACAGCAAATGCTTGTCTTGCGCCACGATCTGCCCACTGCTGTCGGCAAGGTCATAGGGCAAACGGCAGGCTTGCGAACATTCGCCGCGATTGGCACTGCGCCCGGTATGCGCATGGCTGATATAACACTGTCCGCTATAGGCCACACACAACGCGCCATGAATAAAAAACTCCAATGGCACATGCGTTTCGGCGGCGATTTTTTTAATTTGCTTTAGGCTTAATTCCCGCGCCAAGACCACTTGCGAGAAGCCAACATCTTGCAAAAATTTCACTTTTTCCACACTACGAATGTCGGTTTGCGTGCTGGCGTGGAGCTGAATCGGCGGTAAATCCAGCATCAACAGCCCCATATCTTGCACGATCAGGGCATCGGCTCCGGCTTCGTAAATTTGCCATACCAGCTTCTGTGCTTCGTCTAATTCTTCGTCATGCAAAATGGTATTAAATGCCACTAAGACTTTAGCGTTATAACGATGTGCATGTTCGGCAAGAAATTCGATTTCGCCAATGCTATTGCCTGCCGCAGCCCGCGCGCCAAAGGCTGGGCCACCGATATATACCGCATCCGCGCCATGATTGATGGCCTCCATCCCTTGTTCAAGGTTTTTGGCGGGGGCAAGGAGTTCAAGGGCGTAGCGATCAAAAGGTTTCATGGCAGTTTCAGCAAAAATTTGTTAACTGTGTTTAGTCAGGCGAACTGCCAAGAAGTTTCACCGAAGGCCAAACGCACACTCTACAATCGCAGCCTGATTTTTCTTTTCTACTTTTTTAAGGACAGTACAAACATGGATGAAACACGGTTAGCAGACATTGAAATGAAGCTGTGTTACGCCGAAGATATGGTGGATGAACTCAATCGCTTGGTGTTTCGCCAGCAACAACAAATCGAACGCCTACAAGAAGCAGTGCGGCAATTAAACGATCAATTCCAAACCCTCGCCCCCCGCGAGTTTCGCAGCCTACGCGACGAAATCCCGCCGCATTATTGATGCACTTTGGTGGTCAACACGTTGGGGTGGCAACCTCATCGTTAATGGGTTTCATGTCATTTTGTCTGATGGATTAGCGGCCAGTTTTAACCGGAATGAATATTTTATACGAGTAACCAACCTCCCTTAGCAACCCCAAGATGGATGTGTTGGCAGCGATCTGTCAAGCGATCCACGACAAACGACCAGTTACCATCCGCTACCACTCAATGAGCAGAGGTAAATCCAAGCGGGTCATCGTACCCCACCCGCACCTTGAACACCCCGAGATCAGCAAGATGGACTACGGGATGACCGACGGCTTGATCCAGATGCGCGTTTGAGAACGCCAAGCTCACGTTAGG
>CAZOBT010000041.1:0-11538 GCA_964578025.1 uncultured Rhodocyclaceae bacterium
TTGGTCTAATTTGTGGTGCAATCGCACTACCCATCGTACACCTAGCTCAAAAGCTGATGAAAGGCAAATAACTGATTTGGTCTACTGGTTTGCCATAGCAAGATATTTGCTTAATTATTTTTATGGCATTTTTGTTGCGGCAAAAGCTAGAATAACGCCTTTGTCATAATCAAAGGCTTGCCATGTCCGCCATCAAATACGAATTGCTTGATCCAAAAAACGATTTTGTTTTCAAAAAGCTCTTCGTTGCAAAACCTAATCTATTATGCTGGCGATCAGGCCATGACACGCCAGTAAGGCGCGATGCGCCTCGCTGGCATATTGGCTACCACGATCCGAATGCACGACAACTCGGCAGGCATGGTCGGTACCATCGCCCAGCCAATAATCTTGCGTGAGTACAAATCCATCACCACCGCGAGGTAAAAGTGAATTTTCCACCTATCTACCTTCCCAACGCCTTACCAATAATCTCTGCTACATCCCGCGAGAGATCGGCTTGGGCTAATGCTTCTAAATGCGGTTGGATGAGGGCTTGTTGGGTGGGGGTGTAGTTTTTCCAGCGTTCTAGGGTGCGTGCCATGCGTGACGCAACTTGAGGGTTGAGGGCGTTGAGGGCGCGGATTTGCTCGGCCCAGAAGGCGTAGCCACTGCCATCGGCGCGGTGAAATTCGCCCGGATTGGTGCGGAAGAAGCTTCCGAGTAGGGCGTAGACCTTGTTTGGATTGGCGAGATTGAAATCAGGATGGCGCAAGAGGCTGGCCACGGCTTCGAGTGTATTCGGGGCTTCGTTGTCCCAATGCCATGCCAAGGCTTGTACCGCAAACCATTTATCTAACACCAAGGCATCATGCGCATGGCGGCGATGAAATTCGCCAAGGGCAATGTCGCGCTCGGGGAAGTGGCTATTGACCAAGGCGGATAACGCGCCCAAGCGTTCGCCCATATTGTGGTGCAAATTGGCGTGACGGAATTGCTGCATCGCGAGGTCTTTACCTTCTTCATTGCCCGCCGCTAACAAATAACGTAAAGCCAGATTACGCAAACTGCGTTTGCCTGCATCCGCCGGGTGATAACGATACGCGCCGGAGATGGCGTGGCGTGCATACAGATCGAGCCATGTTGTGGCAAATTGCCGCCCCAAACTGGCGGTGAGGTGCATCATGGCGTGACGCAAGGCCAGTGGATCAGCAGGCTGCATTTTTTCGAGCAAATAGGTCTCGGCAGGTAAGGCCAAGGCTTGCGCAAGGAAGGCGGGATCAAGACTTTCGTCTTGCAGCAAATGCGCATAGGCGGTGTAGAAAGCGGGCGGGACAAAGAAGGCATCGCCATCGTGGTGATGACGCGCCAAGGCCAAAATCACGTTTTCCATTGCCTGTTGCCCGGCTTGCCAACGGTTAAACGGATCGCTGTCATGCGCCATACGGAAGGCCAAAGCTTCAGGCGTTTCTGCCATCTCCAAAATCACGGGGGCGGAATAGCCTCGCAGTAACGAAGGAATGGGCGCAGCGGCAAGATTGGGGAAAGTTAAGCTGGCTTCGGCCTCGGTTAGCACATACAAGCCATTGGGTACAGTTTGGTCTATAGTTAGATCATTGCCATCTAAGCCGATTAGTCCGAGCTTAATTGGTATAGTAAGCGTTTGCTTTTGACTTTGGTCTTGATTTGGCGTGATTGACGTGATTGGGGTGCTTTGCTTGAAATGCAAGGTATAAGTTTGCTTGGCGGCATCGTAATCGCCCCACGCCTGTAAACGCGGTGTTCCGGCTTGGCTGTACCAGCGCGTAAATTGGCTAAGGTCGTAAGCACTGGCATCCGCCATTGCCGCGACAAAATCATCACATGTCACGGCTTGCCCATCGTGTCGCGCAAAGTACAAATCCATGCCCTTACGGAAGTTGTCGCGCCCGATCAAGGTGGCAATCATGCGAATCACTTCCGCGCCTTTTTCATAGACGGTGGCGGTGTAGAAATTGTTGATTTCTTGATAACTTTCGGGACGAATCGGGTGAGCCATCGGGCCGCTATCTTCGGGGAATTGCGCACTCCATAACACGCGCACATCCTCAATCCGCTTCACCGCCCGCGCCGATTCCCCACCTGCCGCCGCAAACATATCGGCAGAAAATTCCTCGTCACGATACACCGTTAAGCCTTCTTTTAAGGTGAGCTGAAACCAGTCGCGGCAGGTCACACGGTTGCCTGTCCAATTATGGAAATATTCATGCGCGACCACGCTTTCGATATTGTCATAATCCAAATCCGTCGCGGTGTCGGGCG
Source organism: uncultured Rhodocyclaceae bacterium (assembly GCA_964578025.1). Taxonomy (GTDB): domain Bacteria; phylum Pseudomonadota; class Gammaproteobacteria; order Burkholderiales; family Rhodocyclaceae; genus CAZOBT01. Next base: position 2,281 of record CAZOBT010000041.1, read on the forward strand.
TGGCGAGTAACAGCTTGCTATTAAAGATGTTCAGCCCTTTATTTTCCATCGCCCCCATATTGAAATCGGAGACCGCCACGATCATAAAACGGTCCAAATCCAGTTCCAGCCCAAAGCGACTTTCGTCCCAACGCATTGAGCGTTTTAAGGATTCCATCGCATGGGTGGTATGCGGCAAATTCCCGTCTTCCACCCAAATCTGCAACAAGACCTCGCGCCCCGACGCGGTGGTAAAGCGTTCTTCATTGACCACTAACTTGGCGGCAACCAAGGCGAATAAATAGGAAGGTTTGGGGAACGGGTCTTGCCAGCGGGCAAAATGCCGCCCATTCGGCAAGTCACCTTGTTCCAGCAAATTGCCATTCGACAACAACACGGGGTAAGCGGCTTGCTCAGCCTCTAAGGTAACGCTGTAACGCGCCATGACATCTGGGCGGTCGGGGAAATAGGTAATGCGGCGAAAGCCCTCCGCCTCACATTGGGTAAAAAAGCCCCCGCGCGAGGTATATAGCCCGGTCAAACTGGTATTTTTCTCTGGGCAAATCCGGGTAACGATGTCTAATGTTGCCTGATCCTGAGTCAGCACCAGTTCCAAACCCTGCTCAGTGTGCCGCAGTTGCTCTGCGGTGGCAGCAAGGCCATCGACGCTAAAACTCAACAGCTCCAATTCCTCACCAAACAAGGGCAATGGGGCATTGGTTTCGGCAGAGGCAGCCGCATTGCGCCGAATCACCATGCGGCTTGTCACCACCGTTGCCGCTGGATCAAGGGCAAAGTGCAAATCAACCGTATCAACGACCCAAGCCAGTGGGGTGTAATCAGCGCGATAAATCGTGGGGGATTGCATTGTGGGTTTCCTTATTGTTGATTCTGCCTAGCAGCAGCTTGTTCATAAAAATTCCATTACACAGAATGACTCACCACTACAGAGCCTCAGTTCTAAATTCGCTATAGCCTTCATAGTAGTAGCTCACGTCTATGCCCTTCATAAACAGGGCGCGGTCATCAATCTGGTCAGTAAGGGCGGCTTTGAGCAAAAATTTGATTTCTAAGTCTTTGACTGGACTGCGTTGCATCGCAGAAAGATAGTCTTCCTTGTCCACCTGATTCCAGTCCACCACCTGCCGGACTTCTTTTTTGAGTATCAAATCCAGCCAAATACGGGTAGCACGACCATTGCCTTCGCGGAATGGATGGGCAACATTCATTTCCACATATTTTTCAATAATTTGCTCAAACGTGCCTTGGGGCATAGCATCAATGTGTTTAAGCGAGGTTTCCAGATACATGACGGGGGCAAAACGAAAATTGCCCTTGGCGATATTTACGTCACGAATTTTTCCTGCAAAGTCATAAATTTCCCCAAACAAATAAGCATGGATAAAGGCCAAACCCGAAAACTTGCCAACCTCGACCTGATGAATATCGCCAGAGTCAAAAAGCTGTTTGGCTTTTTGCTTGCTGATTTTTTCTTCCGCTTTTGCCAGCGTAATCTGGTCAGTGATCTTCAGTTTGTTCTCTAACATGATGCTTCACCCTCTGCCTACGTTATGCCTGCAATGTTTGCGACTTCATCGTTGAGTCTACGAAACAAATATTTTATTTGGTCTATAAACCAATAAGTCAAATAAAACCTAGTTAATCGGCAATTTTTTAATTTGGTCTTGATTTTTTTCTTGCTGGAGTTCGTAGAGCTTGGCGTATTTGCTCAAGCTGTTAAAGCAGCCAATCAGGATGTGGATCAGGCCGGGGATACCGTCGCGCCAGCCTTGGCGGATCAGGTAGAACTTGATGAAGCGTAGGATGGGGCTGAGGCAAATTTGTGCGGCGGAGCTGCGTTTGCCTGCCTGAAACGCCATTTCCGCTGCCAGCGAGGTATAGCGATTTTGTTTGGTTAAATAGCTGCTAATGGTCTCGGCGGAGTCGTGCAACAAATCACCTTGCAGGTCGCCAATGGCTTGGCTGGCGTTGCTACTTAAGATGACTTTTTCATGAACAGCATCCTCTGACCAGCGTGCATAGTGACGATGGAAGAAGCGTAAGCTCCAATCGGGATAGCCTTCACCGTGGCGCAAATAACGGCCTAAAAAGCGGTTGCAACGTGGAAAGCGAAAGGCAAATGCCGTTGGCTGGCTTTCTGCCGCCATGTGCAAAACCGTTTGTAGGCTCTGTGCCAATTGCGGTGTCACACGCTCATCGGCATCTAAGCACAAGACCCAATCATGACTGGCTTGGCTGACCGCAAATTGCTTTTGCCGACCAAACCCCAGCCATTCTTGGTGCATGACTTTCGCCCCATATTGCGTGGCAATCGCTATCGTGGCATCGGTGCTACCGGAATCCACCACGATAATTTCATCGGCAAATTGCACACTGGCGAGGCAATCCGCCAGTTGCGTGGCGGCATTCAGGGTGATGATGGTGACGGAGAGTTTTGGCGGCAAGATAGGTGGCAACATAAGCAGACATCAATCGCAGAGGGTGAAAAAAGCGAGGGAAAAATCAGAAAAACAATGAATTAGCGTTGCAATAGGCGTTGCTGCATCTGGCTGGGAATTTGGGCTAACGCACCGACGGTTGCCCATAACTTGAAGCGGGCAGCTTGCCATTCGGCGACACAGCGTAAGCGTTCTTGCCGCGCTTCGGCAAGTGAGCCTTGGGTGGAGAGCAATTCCAACACCTCCGCTACCCCTTTGTGATACCGCCGTTCTGAACTCTGCACCGCCGCTTCCGCCGCTTGTAATAGATGGAGCGAAGCCTGCAAATTACCTAAGGTCGCCTGTAAATCAGCGTAGGCTTTCACCACATCCAACGACACTTGCAACATCGTTTCTTGCAACCGTGCCGCGTTTTGTTCGGCTTGTGCCTCTGCTCCCCGAATGCGGTAGGTACGGCTAAAACCTTCAAACAAGGGAATGGTCAAGGTTAGCCCATAGGTCGACACATGGCTGCGCACCGAGGATAAGCCCTGATTGGGGTAGCCGTTTTCATAATAGTTATAGCTGAAATCGACACTCGCCAGCCCTTCGGCACGTAACGCCGCAATTTTGGCCTGTGAAGCCTGTAACTGTGTTTCTGCCGCGATAATGCCGGGATGCTGGCGTTTGGCTTCGTCTAACCAAGCACTTAAGGTCTGTTGCTCTGCCGTCATGGTGTTTGGCGGCGTTTCGGGCAACTGCAAGCGCGTCTCGGCAGGTAGCCCCAGAATATTCGCTAACACCGCCTGCGTTTTAAACATTTCACCTTTTGCACGTTCCTCGGCTAAGCGTGCTTTTGCCAAGGCAGTTTGTGCTTGTAAAACATCACTCATGGCGACCGCACCACTGGCTTCGCGGCGTTTTGTGGCACTTAAGGTACTTTCTGCCAAACTCCGCGTCTTGGTGCGGGATTCATACACGGCAGTTGCTGTTTGTGCCTCAAAATAAGCGGTAACTACGCCAAGAAAAAGCTTTTGTACCGTGGCTTCATGGGCAGCAATCGCTGATAACAAAAGCTGTTGGGCGGCGGCTAAGTTGGCTTCGCGCCCGCCAAAATTAAACAATCGCCATGACAAATTGGCATATTTCGTCGTGCCGTGGCTATGGTTAACGATGTCAGAATCCGGGTAAGCCGTGCGATTAAACAAGCGGTTTGCGGTGAGATTTAACGTCGGCAAATAGGCTGCTTTCGCTTCGCCCACACTCCCTGCCTGTACTTTGATTCCTGCCCAAGCCGCTTTAACTTGCGGATTTTGGCAAAGGGCTAAATCCACCGCGTCTGCCAAACTTAACACAAGGGCTGTACTGCCTAACTCGCGCAAATTAGGGATAACACAGACCCTAAGCGGGTCGGTCGCCAGTTGCTCAGGATTCGCCGCCAGTGGGTCGCGCAATACGTCTGGAATGGGTGGAGAAATCGGTGGAAAAGCCAAGCCAGCGGTGTTTGCCGCGCTGGGCAGGGGCAGGCTAGCCACTAAGGTACAACTCATGGCGGCAACTACACGGGCAAGTAAACAGGCAACTAAACGTTTAACGCTCACGCAAACTCTCCCGTCCATGTTGCAACAAGGGAGCAAGGACATATTCGATCATGCGCCGCGTTCCTGTTTTAATTTCGACACTGCCTGACATCCCCGGAGCAAGGGCTTGTTCTTTTCCTTGCACCATCATGGTGGGCTGCTGCAAAGCGACGCGCACCGAGTAGATCAAGCCGCGTTTTTCGTCTTGAATCGCATCTCGTGAAACATGGCTGACCTTGGCAGCTACCGTACCGTATTTGGTGTATTCAAACGTATCAATTTTGACTTGGGCTTCTTGCCCTTCTTGCACAAAACCGATGTCTTTGTTTTCGATAAAGGCTTCCATTTCAACGTGCGATTGCGTTGGCACAATTTGCATTAAAGGTTGTGCGGCTGGCACAACGCCACCGACGGTATGTACGGCTAACTGTTGTACCGTGCCATCGACTGGGGCAACGACCTTAAGCAAATCACCATGTACCCGAGCTTTTTCTGCCTCTTGCGTTGAGCTGGCAATAATGCGGCTGGCTTCGTGCCGGGCATCTTGGGCATTTTTGCGTACCTCAGCGGTCAGTGCGGCTTTTTGGTAACGCGCTGCGGCCAGTTGCGCCTCAATGTCGATTCGGGCTTGCTCTTTTTCCATCCACGCATGTTGTGGCACATCCCGTTGTTTGGCTAACTCGGCGTAGTCTTGCGCTCGCCGTTGTGCCAATGGCAGGGCTTGGCTGTAGTGGCGCACATCGCCCTCAAAACGTGCCAATTTACTGGTGAAATCGCGCCATTGATCCATGACATGGCTTTGTGCCGCTTGCCAACGTTCAGGATCAACATCCGGCAGGGCGGGGAGTTGCGGAGCTTTACCGGTGTCAATCGCTTGTAATAAGGCAATGGAGCGGGCTTCTTGCAGCAACGCGGTTTGGCGTTCGCCATCGGCTTTGTGCCATTCACTTTCTGACATACGTGGATCAAGCTCGATCAGGAGTTCGCCTTGCTTTACGCTTTGCCCTTCTTGCACATGCAGCGCGTGTACTTTGGCAACCTCAACGGCGGCTAAGGTTTTGCTATAACCGCTAGGGATAATTTTGCCTTGGGCATTGACCACAATATCGCTTTCGCCGAAGATCGACCATGTGAGCAAGGTAAAGATTAACAAGATCAAAATTCGCCCCACCCACCGCCCGGCGGGGGAAACGGGGTTGGCTTGTAAGGACAAGGCAGCGGGTAAAAATTCGGCTTCTTCGCGCTTGAAATCTGGCAGGGTTAACTCTTCACGACGTTGCCAAAAATGCGTCCAAGTGTCACGATAGCGTTGCCATAGCTCGCGCCATGCCGCAAGGCGGTGTTTAAAATTGCCACTCATGCCACCCCTCCTTGCCCTTGTTGCAGACGATATAAATGGGTGTAAATCCCTTTCGGATTACGTAGCAGTTCATCATGATTACCCAGCTCAACAATTTGCCCCCGCTCCATCACCACAATCCGATTCGCATCGCGCACCGCCGATAAACGGTGCGCAATAATCAACACGGTACGGCCTTGGCAAATGCGGCGCATATTTTCTTGGATGATTTTTTCCGATTCATAATCCAAGGCACTGGTGGCTTCATCAAAAATCAGCACGCGCGGGTTAGTAATCAAGGCACGCGCAATGGCAATGCGCTGACGTTGCCCACCCGATAAGCCTGTACCATGTTCGCCCACCACTGTGTCATAACCTTCGGCGAGTTCGCAAATAAACTCATGCGCCCCCGCCAGTTTTGCCGCTTCGATCACCATTTCAATCGGCAAGGCGGGGTTAGTTAAGGCGATGTTGTCGCGGATAGAGCGGTTAAACAGCATATTTTCTTGCAACACGACACCAATTTGCTGACGTAAGCTGGTGGTGTCAATGATGGCAATGTCTTGCCCATCGACCATCACCCGCCCCCGATCTGGCACATACAAACGCTGTACCAATTTGGTTAAGGTACTTTTGCCTGAGCCAGATCGCCCGACAATCCCAATCACTTCGCCAGGGCGAATTTGCAAGGACACTTGGCGCAAGACATCCGCCGCATCCGGGCGATAGCGAAAGGACACTTGGTCAAACTCAATCGCCCCCGCCAAGCGCGGCAAGCGGGTTTTTTGCCCAACAACTTCGGTATGTGCATTCAAAATATCGCCCAAGCGACTCATCGAAATACCGACTTGTTGGAAGTCATTCCAAAGCTGTGCCAAGCGCAAAATGGGGTTAGACACTTGTCCCGCCAGCATATTAAATGCCACGAGCTGCCCCACCGTGAGCTGGTTATCAATCACTAAGGTTGCCCCCACCCACATAATCGCGGCGGTGACTAATTTACTGATTAGGGTCACGCCACCACTGGCAATCGTGGCGATATTCGTCACCGATAAACCGGACGTAACATACGCCGCCAGTTGTTGATCCCACTTTTGAATCCAGCGTGGCTCAACGGCGAGGGCTTTTACGGTATCAATGCCAGTAATCGTTTCAACCAAGAACGATTGGTTTTCCGCGCCCTTATTAAATTTGTCATCTAAGCGGGTGCGGATAACCGGGGTAAAAATCACCGATAACAAGATATACAAGGGGATAGACAACACCACAATCAAGGTCAGCCAGCCGCTGTACCACAACATCACCCCAATAAAGACAAAGGAAAATAGCAAGTCCAAGACCACGGTCATGACGTTGCCCGTCAAGAAGGAGCGGATATTTTCTAATTCGCGTACCCGCGCTACCGAATCACCCACCCGCCGCGATTGGAAATAAGCCAAGGGCAAATTCAATAAATGGCGAAATAGCCGCGCCCCCAGCTCTACGTCAATCTTGCTACTGGTATGCGCAAATACCCAGGTACGAATCCCGGTTAATGCCGCTTCAAACAAGGTGGCGCAGATCAAACCAATAGCAATCACGTTTAGGGTTTTCATGGCATGGTTAACTAAGACCTTATCCATGACCACTTGAAAGAACATTGGCGTAACGAGGCCGATGAGCTGCAAGACAAAGGAAATTAACAGCACTTCCATTAAGAGCTTGCGGTATTTGACCACGGCGGGAATAAACCAAGTGAAATCAAACTTGGCTAAATGCCCACTAAAACTGGCTTTGCTGGTGAAGAAAATTAACTCGCCTGTCCATACGTCGAGCAATTCGTGCAGTTGCAGAATACAGGGCGGCTCACCGGGGCGTTGGATGAGGACGCGGGGTTTCGCTTCGCTGTGCTCTCCCCCTGCTGCTTCAGAATTAGGTTTGCCCGGATCGTATTTCGCCAGAATAAAAAACTTGCCATCTTTGCCTTGGGCAACGGCAGGCAGTGGGGATTTATCAAAACGGGCAACATCTTGTGTCACTACTTTTGCCGTCATGCCTAGGGATTGGGCAGCCAATAACACCGTTTGGCTAAGGAAGCGGTTTGTGCCAAATTGGTGGCGCAATTGCACTTCATCCGCTGCAATGCCATGTAATGCAGCCATCGACAATAAGCACCACAAACCAGAATCGATTTGAGGAGAGGGAGGTGGAGTCATAAGCGAAAAATCAGGTGGGTATTAACAACAAGCTGGGCAAATTGCCCTCAAAAAGCCGTGCATTACAAAACAAAACGGCATCCCGTTACAAGAACGGAATGCCGATTGCTTAATAAGCAGAGTGTTTAAGCTGCAGAGGCTAACAACAGGGGAGGCATTAAACCTGTTGCGTTACTGCTTGTTGTGCTGGTTTGCGCACTGGCAGTCACATTGGTGCTCGCCATTGCTTGTACCAATTGGCTAGTGGCGTATTTAGGATTGATCGCCCCTGCAGGAGAGGCTTCATTGGCATATAAGAACCCGGAGTAACGCGCCGAGGTTGCCGTATCTGTACCTCCCCACAGCTGACTCATACTCAGCTCAAATTTGCCATTCCATGAGCTACCCCCTGCATCGCCCCAAGGGTTGCGTAACAAGATCGTATCCTTAGCACTGTTGTAGCCAAGCACAGAATACATGTGACCAGACACCAAATCGGTTAGACCATTTGTTGGGTCTTTCACATTCAAGAAACTTGCATACATGACTTCTTGCTTGTTGTTCAAGGCATTGATCACGTTGTTCTTGATCGTGCTTGTCCATGTTGCCAAGGTCGAACTGTAGCTGTAATGGGTAGTGAGGTTCTTGCCAGTGATTGCAGTTAAACCACTGCCCCAACCACCTTCAATGCCAGCATAGCTGTTCAACTCGTTGTACATCTGTACTTCATATTCAACGTAGGCTTTTTCAAGCAAGGAAACCCAATTACCACCCGACACCGAGGTTGCACGACCGCTGCTTGGTAGCTGATTGTTGACAGTGACATACAAAGGATCATCGCCCGTACCATAGAAGCGAATGCCATATGTACCATTACCGTTGTCAGTAATCATTGATTTGATTAAGGCCGATTCAACGTTAGCCACACTCACCATTGCTGCAAGCAAGTAACAATCGCCAATTCCACCTTGGCGTACATCAGAAGCTAAGGGGCCGCTGGCAGAATATAAGGGGCTGTTAATCGTGGCATAGGCTGATGATGTCCATGTTGGCAAATCTTCACCTAAGAACCATTTATCAATTAACTTATCCATTAACCAGACAGAGCTACCCACACCAAGATTGCCCATCGCCACCCGTGTTGTTTGACCACCTGTCCAGTAGGCATTGGATTTATTGCCATTGACTACGTTGCTGGCAATTTCATAGAGGTAAGAATTTACGTCTGCTACTTTACCAATGGCTTGCACAAACACTTTCAATTCATTCAGTTGTGTTTGGGTTAAGCCTTGGCTACCAATATTGGTATTAACCGCTTGCAAAATTTTTAACACAGAATCATAGGTGAATATTGATTTGCCACTGCTAATGATCTGGTTAACTTCGTTACGAATACCTGCCGTTGTTAGCGATAGCAACAGATCGGTTTGGGCATTGCCGCCTTGCTTCAGGGCATTGAGTTGATCTGCACTTAGGGCGGCTAACTGTGTCGTTGTCAGTTGACCATAGATCAAGCGCAAATTGTCGATGCTCATGCCAGCTACTGATTGACCAGCCAGATATTGCACATTACTGCCTAAGGCTGTCAGTTGCGCACCACTCAAACTGGCAGCTTGGGTTTTGTTCAGAATGCCAAGTTGTGTTGCTGTTAGCTTAGCGACTTGGGCAGTGGTCAACGCACCAATCTGCGCCGTGTTCAGTTGTCCAATAAAGCCAACCGCCAGTTGTGGAATCACATCAAGAGCTAA
>CAZOBT010000041.1:11638-13194 GCA_964578025.1 uncultured Rhodocyclaceae bacterium
GTCAGTTGGGTCGTACCCATTTGTTGTACAAAGGCAACAGAGAGTTTGCTAATTGCATCAGGGCTGAGGTTAGCAATTTTTGCACCTAAGGCATTCAGTTGGGCGGTACTGAATACGGCAACATTCAATGCAGCCACTTGCGCAGGTAACAAAGCTGCAATTTGCGTTCTGGACATTTGTTGCAAGAATGCCGTCGGTAATTTACTGATCGCATCGACTGATAGGTAAATGACTTTTGTACCCAAAATATTTAATTGGGCATTGCTAAGACCAGCCACATTTAGCACGGCTAATTGTGTGGGCTGTAAAGCAGCAATTTGGGTAGTGCTTAATGCCGCCAATTGGACATTGGAAAGTTGTTGAATAAACGCTGGAGCTAACTTGCCGATGGTGCTGGCAGATAAACTCGCAATTTTTGTACCTAACGAATTGAGTTGCTCAATACTTAACGCGGCGGCATTCAGTGCAGTTAACTGAGCTGGTGATAACACTCCGAGTTGTGCTGTGCTGAGGGCTACGAGTTGTACCGCGCTCAATGCTGTTACTTGCATTGTTGTCATCTGTTGGATAAACGCAGTCGACAACTTGCTGATGGCATCTGCTGATAATTTGCCGATCTTTGTGCCTAAAGAGTTCAGTTGAGCCGTGCTCAGTACAGAAGCATTAAGCACACCAAGCTGTGCAGTTGTTAATGCAGCGAGTTGGGTATTGGTCATTTGCTGCAAGAAAGCAAGCGGCAAATTGCTAACCACATTGAGTGACAAACTGGCAATCTTGGTTCCCAATGTGTTTAACTGGGCCGTAGATAAAGCGGCTCCATTCAATACGGCAACTTGAGCCGTAGTCAATGCAGCCAGTTGAGCGGAAGTTAAAGCCGCCAACTGTGTTGCATTCATCTGTTGAATAAAAGCGGTACTTAGTTTATTGGTCGCGCTGGTGGACAAACTAGCAATCTTTGCGCCCAGACCGTTAAGTTGAGCAATGCTTAATGTAGCTGCATTGGTTAATACGGCAAGTTGTGTGGGCGTAAATGCAGCAACTTGTGCCACGCTTAATGCAGCCAATTGCGTGGCAGAAAGTTGCTGTACAAAAGCAGTAGAAAGGGTACCGATTTGTTCGGTAGTCAAGTTAGCCAGCTTCGCTCCTAATGCGTTGAGCTGGCTTGTCGACAGAGCGGCGACATTCAGCACCGTAAGTTGGCCTATTGATAATGCGTTGAGTTGGGTGGCAGTTAGTGCTCTTAATTGTGTAGGCAATAGGGCGTTCAGTTGGGTCGTGGTGAGTGCAGCAAGTTTTGCGGTGCTTAGGCCACTAATACTGGTAGTGTTCAGCTGAATAATTCCAGTTGTTGGAATTGCTGCAAATGCCTCAGCAGAGAGTGCATTCAACCATGCTGAACTCATCCAATACCAGCTGATGCTGATTGAGGGAACTTGCGAGGCGGAAAAGCCAGCAACGGCAGCAGGCAGCAACCAGTCGGTGTGCAACATGGCCTTAACTTGTTCATTGGTGAGCGAAGCAATATCCGTCGCCGTGATGGCGGTGTATTGCGTTTT
>CAZOBT010000042.1:0-3601 GCA_964578025.1 uncultured Rhodocyclaceae bacterium
TACGAGCGCAAGGTTATACCCTGCATATTGCGACCAATAAACGTTTGCTACCCACTGAAAAGATTTTGAATTTTTTAGCGTGGGATAGCTACTTTGCTAACGTTTATGCCTTAGATAAGGTTAGCCCAGCGTTTGCCAATAAAGCCGCCATGATTGCTGGTTTACTCCAAGCGGCGGCGATTGATTCACAGCAAGCAATCTATGTGGGAGATAAAGCCGAAGATGGTGAGGCGGCGCACGCCAACCAATTACCCTTTATTGCCGTACATTGGGGCTATGGCAATTTTTCGGGGAATGAGGCGGGGTGCTTACATGCGCAGGTGAGCAATGACATTTTGACCTTACTACGCTCTAGGGTTGCCCCCGCCTAGGGCTTGTGTCTTGTTGGGTCGGATTATGCTTGCCCAGTCTTGCCGCCGTCTTCTGTTGTTGCTGTTGCATCAGAAGGCGGCATTTGTTTGAGTACGCCATCTTTTAACAACTTAGCAGCCGCTTGGCGTTGAATTTCCAAACTTTGCAAAAAGCCTTCTAGGGGCATAACAACTTGTGGTCCAGGAGCAAATTGTGGCTTGCCATCTTTGATTCCCTGCATTTGCGCAAACTCAATCCGTACCAAATTTCCCGTTACAACCAAGTTCCCAATTCCTTCAACAAACATCACGTTTTGGCTCATCGTCTTTCTCTTTTCCTTTTGGAATATTGAAATTGAATAAAAATAAGAAATTTACAGAAATTTAACAAAAATATTCTATTCGTTGTTGAATTAAGTTTGCTACGATCACATACAAAATGTAGGGGAATTGTACCCGCTCACGCCCAAAAGCAAGATTGTGTAAGGAGAATCTCATGAGTACCACCAATGGCGTTACCACTTATTCATCAACGACAACAAGAACAAAAGGTACGACCGGAACAGGTTTTGACCAGCTCATTGACTTCATTTACAACGATCCGGGCTTGCGGGGTGGGGTGAGTGCGCAAGATTTAGCCAATGGTGTGGCTACCGCCAATCGCTTTAATCAGATCATTCTGGAAGCAGCAAACAGTGTTGGGGCATTAGCAGATGGTCGATTTACCTCTACCGAGGTTGTTGCCATGAATGCCTATATCCGGCAGAAACGTTTGACTGAATGGACTGCTTTGCATGGTGATGATGAAGATGGTGAAGAGACGGGATTCCATACCGTGCAGAACGATGGCAGTACCTTACAGCATCGTGGTAGCAACCTAATCAATACCGTGATAGATGGCATTTATCACATGGGTTTTGAGATTAAAAATGGCACATTCTTGAATGAAGATGGCAATGCGAATGCCACCGTTGACCAGGTGACAGCTTGGTTAAATCAGTTTTATGTGGATCGTTCAACAACAGGTAGTGCTTTAGATCGCCTCACTGACATGATCATGGCAGATGCAGGGTTAGGGGCAAATCGTACTGATGCACAAATGGCGGAAGGGCTAAATGTTGCCAATGACTTCAATAAGCTCATTTTGCAAGCCATTAATGCCACTGGCGCGCTTAACGATAATTGGATTAGCACGACTGATTTGAAGGCCATGAATGCATGGATTCGCGCAGATGCGACGCGTTTAGCCAAATGGACAGAGCTGCATGGTGATGACGAGGGGAATGGGGAAGAAACTGGTTTCCACCTTATGGTCAACAATGGCTCAAATTCTGCCGCATTCGGTCGTAACCTAGTCAATACGGTAGCCGATGGTATTTACCATATGGGTTTCCAGATCAAAGGTAGCAACTTCCTCAACGAAGACGGCAATGCCAACGTGTCCTTAAACGACGTATCACAATGGTTGAATTACTTTTTATCTGATGCCTCTAGCACAGGCACAGGATTGGATATTATTGTTGATACGATCAAAGCGGATGCTGGCTTAGTTGCTCACACAAAGGCAACAGACATCAATACTGGAGCGAAGGCCGCCAACAGCCTGAATTTGATGATCGTTGATGCGATTAAAGCCACCAATGCGATGGCAGATGGCTGGATTACCAGTGAAGATTTAGTGCGTATGAATGCCTGGCTCAAGTCTGACGATACACGTTTAGAGACATGGACTGCGCTACATGGTGATGACGAAAATGAAGAGGAAACCGGTTTCCACCTTGTCGTTAATGATGGTGCGAATACCAAGTATTTTGGGCGTAATTTAGTTAATACTGTTGCCGATGGTATTTATCATTTGGCGTTTGAAATTGAAGGTGATGCGTTTGTTAATGAAGATGGGACGCGGAATCAAACACTAGCCGATGTTGCTGCTTGGTTAAATTATTTCTATAAAGGTTCAACGCTGGTCAATGGCACAGGTAATTCGGATACCTTGACAGGTTCTGCGACGGCGGAAGAGTTTGTCGCAGGCAGTGGTAACGATGTCGTTAATGCTGGAGCGGGGAATGACTTAATCGCTGGTGGCTACGGTGATGACACCGTGAATGCTGGTGATGGTGATGACATTATTGTTGGGGGGTCTGGTAACGATACGGTAGATGGTGGCAATGGTTCAGATACGTATCGTGTGACAGGCAATGTTGCCGGGGGGTGGAGTAGCTTCCATAGCCATGATTTGTATAAGGATACGGGTACAAGCGGCATTGATACGATTCAAGCCCTTGGTGATGGCGATGTGGATGTGGGTTTGCTTCGCTTTGATGCCAGTAGTGGTATTGAAATCATTGATACTACTGGTGCAACTGGAACGGTTCGCCTCTTAGGTGATTGGCAAGGCAATGTTCTGGATTTCAGCAAAACTACCTTCAAAGGCACAAACATTGTGATTGATGGTGGGGATGGCAATGACACAATCACTGGCTCTGCAGCATCCGATACCATTGTTGGTGGTCGCGGTGATGACACCATGAACATGGGGGCTGGCTCAGATACGTATCGTGTGACTGGCAATGTTGCGGGTGGCTGGATGAGTTTTCAGGGTTATGACACCTATAAAGACTCTGGTACAAGTGGTACAGACACCATTCAAGCCTTGGGTGATGGTGATGTGGATATTGGTGTAACAGGGTTTGATGCCACCACAGGGATTGACGTTGTCGATGGAACTGGTGCAAAAGGCACGGTTCGCCTCTTAGGTACTTGGCAAGGCAATGTTTTAGATTTTAGTAAAGCCACCTTCAAGGGTAGCAATATTGTGATTGATGGTGGTGACGGTAATGACACCATTACTGGAACGGCAGGCTCTGACATCATCATTGGTGGTCGCGGTGACGATACGCTGAATATGGGGGCAGGTTCTGACACCTATCGTATTACCGGCAATGAGGCTGGCGGTTGGAGCGTCTTCCAAGGCTACGATACCTACAAAGACTCTGGCGCAAGTGGTACTGACACCATCCAAGCCATTGGTGATGGCAACGTTGATATTGGTTTAAGCAATTTTGATGCTACTTCTGGAATTGATGTCATTGATGGAACTGGTGCGACAGGCACAGTGCGGGTTTTGGGTTCATGGCAGGCTAATACCTTTGATTTCAGCAAAACCACCTTCAAAGGCACAAACGTCGTGATTGACGGTGGTGATGGTAATGACACCATTACCGGTACAGAAGGTTCTGACACCATCATCG
>CAZOBT010000042.1:3701-9456 GCA_964578025.1 uncultured Rhodocyclaceae bacterium
GGTGGTGATGGTAATGACACCATTACCGGTACAGAAGGTTCTGACACCATCATCGGTGGTCGTGGTGACGATACCTTGAACATGGGAGCTGGCTCGGATACCTACCGTGTGACAGGCAATGTTGCCGGGGGGTGGAGTAGCTTCCAAGGCTATGACACCTACAAAGACTCTGGCGCAAGTGGTACTGACACCATCCAAGCCATTGGTGATGGCGATGTGGATATTGGCGTAACAGGTTTTGATGCTACTTCGGGGATTGATGTCGTTGATGGAACTGGCGCGACAGGTACAGTACGTTTGTTGGGCAGTTGGCAAGCCAATACCTTTGATTTCAGCAAAGTGACTTTTAAAGGCACAAACGTCGTGATTGATGGTGGTGATGGTAATGACACCATTACCGGTACAGAAGGTTCTGACACCATCATCGGTGGTCGTGGTGACGATACCTTGAACATGGGAGCTGGCTCGGATACCTACCGTGTGACAGGCAATGTTGCCGGGGGGTGGAGTAGCTTCCAAGGCTATGACACCTACAAAGACTCTGGCGCAAGTGGTACTGACACCATCCAAGCCCTTGGTGATGGCGATGTGGATATTGGCGTAACAGGTTTTGATGCAACGACTGGCATTGATGTTATTGATGGTACAGGGGCGAAAGGTACAGTACGGGTTTTAGGCACAGGCAGTGCTAACGTTCTCGATTTGCGTACTATGACTATCAAGGGCACGAATGTGGTAATTGACGGTGGTTATGGTAACGACACTATCTATGGCACAAATGGTGCGGACACCATTATTGGTGGTGGCGGTGATGACACATTAAATATGGGGGCAGGTTCTGATACCTACCGTGTAACGGGTAATGTTGCCGGGGGGTGGAGTAGCTTCCAGGGCTATGACACCTACAAAGACTCTGGCGCAAGTGGTACTGACACCATCCAAGCCATTGGTGATGGCAACGTTGATATTGGTTTAAGCAATTTTGATGCTACTTCTGGAATTGATGTCATTGATGGCACAGGGGCAACTGGCACGGTGCGCTTATTAGGCGGTTGGCAAGCCAATGCCTTTGATTTTAGTGGAGTTACCTTTAAAGGAACGAATATTACGATTGATGCCGCAGAAGGCAATGACACGATTATTGGTTCGGCAGGTAATGATGTCATTACCTGTGGCAGTGGTAACGACTCACTGGCAGGGGGGGCGGGCAATGATACCTACCTCTTTGGGCGTGGTTCTGGTGCTGACACCGTAAATGAAACTGCCGGAAATGACTTGTTAAGCTTTGGTATCAACATCAGTGCCAGCCAGCTTTGGTTCCGTCATGTTGCTAACAACCTAGAAGTTAGTGTGATTGGTACGGGCGATAAAGTCACCATTACCGACTGGTATAGCGGTTCAGCCAAACATATTGAGCAGTTCAAAACCAGTGATGGCAAGGTGTTGTTAGATACCCAAGTCGAAAACTTGGTATCTGCAATGGCACGTTTTGCTGTGCCAAGCTCTGGGCAAACCACATTGTCAAGCAGCTATCAAACTGCATTAGCCCCAGTGATTGCTGCAAACTGGAAGTAATCAGGTAACAACAAGCCGTAGAAAGTGTTAACAAGACACCCCCCAACAGGATTTCTGTTGGGGGTGTTGTTTTTGTAGACCAAATTAAAATTACGCCAATAAAGCTTATTAAAGCTGCTTTATTTGATTCTAGACCAATTGCTATTTAATGATTCTGTATCGCATGAGTCACCGGGTATAAACGATTGCTTAACTCGCTGGTGTTCAGATTGAATTCACGCACCAAGCGCAAAGATTTGGCGGTTGCCCACCATGCGGTGGATAGCAAATCATGGGACACGTTTTCCCACGTTTCTTGGCTAGAAGCTGGAGGAATGGGGCGACGGCTTTCTAAGTCACCATCGACAAAGCGAGTTTTCATCCCAAGACGATCTGCTAGACGGCGCATACTGGTGTTTTCAGATAAGGTGACTAAAACAACGCTGTGCGCTCCAGAGCTGCGCATTTCTGCCCAAGCCCGTTCAACCAAGGCTTGTCCAACACCTCGCCCACGATAGTTTTCACCAACCGCAACAGCGAGTTCAACTTCATCAGCAGAACGGCTCAGTTCTAAGACGCCAAGCAATTGGGCATTGCCATCAAATGCACCAAGAACAATGTCATGATTAAAGTTGAGGGTGGTCACGTAACGTGTAATCGCACTATCCCCAACCGGGCTAAAAAAACGCAAGCGGCGATCTTCCTCACCCAAAGCAAGGTAAAAATTCAGCACATGCTTACGTTCACCTTCACACAACCGACGCACAATCATGATTTTTCCCGTTGGGATACGGGCCTCTCTACAATTTATTACGATTCAAGGACTTCTATTTTGCTGCAACGCAGCATCGTTTATTTCTGTTGACATATCAAAGTAAAATCTTTTTTTTTGGTGTAAAAACTCACCTTTTTTAGCGTAATTTGCTGTGATGCAACATTTGAAGCAAACGCAAGCGCGTAGAGCCTAAGAGTAAAATCCTCGGCTTCGTGTTTGTTGTGTTTTGTTTAATTGCTCAGGAGAGTTTTTGTGCAACGCCATACTAAAATCGTCGCTACCTTAGGCCCAGCTTCATCCAACCCAGATGTGCTTGAAAAAATGGTGTTGGCAGGGGTTGATGTAGTACGGATGAATTTCTCACATGGCAAACCAGAAGATCACGCCACCCGCGCCGCTGCTGTACGCGCGGCGGCAGCGAAAGCACGACGTTCCGTCGGGATTCTCGCCGACTTACAAGGGCCAAAGATTCGCGTCGGTAAGTTTGAGCAAAGCCCGATTACCTTAGAGGCAGGTAGCCAATTTATTCTGGATGCGCAATGCACCTTGGGTAATCAAGAGCGCGTGGGTTTGGATTACCGCGACCTCCCTAAGGATGTGAAGGCGCGAGATGTGCTGTTGTTAGATGATGGTCGGCTCAAGCTTGAGGTTTTATTTGTGCGGGGCTACGAAATTTATACCCGCGTCTTAGTCGGTGGTGAGTTATCCAATAACAAAGGGATTAACCGCCAAGGCGGGGGCTTAACTGCACCAGCCCTAACCGCTAAAGACATGGACGACATCAAAACTGCCGCGCAGATTGGCGTTGATTTTGTTGCAGTGTCCTTCCCCAAAAGTGCCGCCGATATGTATATGGCACGGCAGTTATTACGCGCCGCTGGTAGCCATGCGTTATTGATTGCCAAGATCGAACGCACCGAAGCGGTAGCGAATTTAGAAGAAATTTTAGATGCGTCCGACGGCATCATGGTGGCACGCGGAGATTTAGCGGTGGAAGTTGGGGATGCGGCTGTTCCTGCTTTGCAAAAGAAAATGATTCGTGCCGCACGGGATAAGAACAAGATCACCATTACCGCCACGCAGATGATGGAATCGATGATTCAATCCCCTGTCCCCACCCGCGCAGAGGTGTCTGACGTAGCCAATGCGGTGTTAGATGGCACCGATGCGGTGATGCTCTCCGCTGAAACAGCGGCGGGGAAATATCCGGTAGAAACCGTCGATGCCATGTCACGGGTGTGTTTAGAAGCCGAGCGTTCTGCCGAAATTACCTTAGAGCGCGAATTTTTGGATCGGGTATTTACGCGGATTGATCAATCCATTGCGATGGCAGCGATTTGGACAGCGCATCATTTAAAGGTGAAAGCCATTGCCGCTTTGACCCAATCCGGTTCAACCGCCTTGTGGATGAGTCGGATTCATTGTGGTGTACCGATTTACGCGCTAACCCCAGATCAGCAAGCCTTGACCAAAATGATGTTGTACCGTGAGGTAACTCCCTTGTTGATGGATCAACATACTGGGGATCGCGATACCTTGTTAAAAGCGGCTGAAGATTTGCTGGTAGAACGTGGCGTTGCCGAACAGGGAGATTTAATTGTAATGACGATTGGTGAGCCGATTGGTTTAACCGGCGGCACAAATACCTTAAAGATCGTGCGGATTGGCGAACATGCGCATTGGTTGCCCGAACCTCTGTAGTGTTCTGTGATTCTGAACTCTGATGAGTTATAGCTACCAGCGACTCCATTTGTTTTTAAGCCTAGCCTGTCTCAGCTTGTTGTTGGGAACAGGCTTGATGGGCTATTTTTATGTAAAGGAGCTACGGCAAACCGCACAAGCCCAAAGCCAAGAACGCATCTTGAATTTACGCGACTCGTTCGTGATGGCAACCAATCTTTCCTTGGAGTTTGCCGATCAGGCAGTGCAATATTTAAGTAGTGCGGCTTTGCAACGTAACCTTGCTGAATTTGAACGTACAGCGAAGCGGTTAACGCGTAAAGAGCAAAAAACCCCCATCCGCTATGCGGCATGGATTGACGGCACGGGCAAGATGTTGAGCCGTGTAGAGCAGGGAGAAAATCAACCCCTCCTTGATGTGAAGCATCAGGAGTATTTCCGTGCCTTTATGGCACACCAAGAAGCGCAAAACCAAGTCAGTACCCCCGACAATCAAGGCGTTGACGATAGTTTTGCGCCAACAGTCTTATTTGCGAGGAAAGTATCTGCACGTAATACCGAAGATGGGATTGTTGTTATTGGCTTAGAGATAAAGAATTTTGCAGCCCTGGCCTCAACCTTGCGGCAACACGACATTCTGATTGCCCTGATTGCCAATAATGGTCGGGTGATTTTTCGGGCAGATGGTGTTGGTACAAGTAATATTAGTACGGCTGAAAAAATCGATATTAGCCAACTCCCCAGTAATGCAAATGTTGGTACGTATCACAATCCCCTAGATAACACGTCGCGCCTCTCACTTACCCAAAGCATTCCTAAGTTAGGTTTTCATCTGTATGTGGGACATGATCTCAAACCGATTGATAATTTATTGACTGGATCACGGGGGGCGGCAATTGCGGCAACTTCTACGATTAGTTTATTTATTGCCTTAATGTGGTTTCTCATCCGCCAAGGCTTAATTGGGCGGGAGTTAGCCAATGAACAACGCCAACAAGAATTACAACGCTTGCAACAAGCCTTAGATGGCATGGCGGAAGGTGTGGCTGTCTTAGATAACCGAGGCAATGTGCAAATTGCCAACCCTGCATTACGGGCGTGGTTTCCGGTATTGCAGGGTGCGCCGTTGATGCAAACTATTCAGGAGCGGGGTTTCCACCTTCTAACCGATGATGCACAACCAACGGTAGTACATGACCCGATTGCCGAAATCTGCTTGGCTTACCAAGAACCAGTCAGTGGGCTATGGCTCAGCAAAGGCGCGACGACATGGATACGTTTCACAGCCACCCCCTTATTCGATAACAATAAATTATTAGCGGGTGCGGTGGTTATTCTGGCCGACCAGTCAAAAGAGCATGAACGCATTCGGGAATTAGCGATTCATGAAACTATCCTGAATCAGATGACGGATGGTGTGATTCTTATGGATGCCAACGGGCAGATTACGCACATTAATTTCGCCATCAGCAGTATGAGTGCCTATTCCCCCCGTGATTTGATTGGTCTCTCACTGTTCGCATTATTTGGTGGGCAAGAGGATGTGCCAGATTTTGCCGAGGAGGTTTTGAGCACCTTGGCGGGTACTGGGCGATGGTTTGGGCGGACATGGTTACAACGCAAAGATGGCAGCTTGTTCTGTTGTGCGCAAACCATCTCCAGTGTTAAAGATGCGCAAGGGCAATTGATTTGCCATGTGGCAACATGGCGCGATATTACAGAGCAAGAATTACAACAACAGCAACT
>CAZOBT010000042.1:9556-13073 GCA_964578025.1 uncultured Rhodocyclaceae bacterium
ATTGGTGGCGACGAATTTGCTTTGCTTGCCCCAGAAATTGGCTCGGCAGATGATGCTATCGCCTTAGTCAGCAAGCTAGTCCAAGCCATTGCGCAGCCATTTAACCTGCCAGAAGGGCTGGCAAAAATCGGGCTTTCGGCAGGCATTGCCTTATATCCACAGCATGGCACCCGCCAAGCCGATTTGCTCAAAGCCGCCGATGAAGCGGTGTACCAAGTCAAGGGCAATGGACGTAATGGCTACGTAATCGCCCCCATTCGTGCCTAGGGCAGTGAGTTCAAGTACAATCGCCCCCCATTTCTTAAATCTATTTTGACCTCTATTTTCAGGAGATTGCCATGCCTCTCGTGTCCATGCGTCAGTTGCTCGACCACGCCGCTGAAAACAATTATGGCTTGCCCGCCTTTAACGTTAACAACATGGAACAGGTATGGGCGATTATGGAAGCTGCCAATGAGCTTAATGCACCTGTCATCATGCAAGCATCAGCGGGGGCGCGTAAATATGCGGGTGAGCCTTTCCTGCGTCACCAAATTCTTGCTGCCTTAGAAGCCTATCCCCATATTCCAATCGTGATGCACCAAGACCACGGGCAATCCCCGGCGGTGTGTATGGCTGCAATTAAGTCGGGTTTCTCTTCTGTGATGATGGATGGTTCATTACAAGCCGATGGTAAAACAGTGGCCTCTTACGAATACAACGTCGACGTGACGCGTAAAGTAGTCGAATTTGCCCACTCCATCGGTGTTTCAGTGGAAGGCGAATTAGGGGTTTTGGGTAGCCTAGAAACCCTGCAAGCTGACAAGGAAGATGGGCATGGTGCAGAAGGCACGATGAGCCGCGAAGACTTGCTGACCAATGTCGAACAAGCCGCTGATTTCGTCAAACAAACTAACTGTGATGCATTAGCGATTGCCATTGGCACAAGCCACGGTGCGTATAAATTCACCAAAAAGCCCACCGGCGATATTTTGTCGATTGACCGCATTGCCGAAATTCATGCACGTATTCCCAACACCCATTTGGTGATGCATGGTTCTTCCTCTGTCCCCCAAGAATTGCTGGCGGAAATCCGCGAATTCGGTGGTGACATGAAAGAAACCTATGGCGTACCTGTGGAAGAAATCGTTAAAGGTATTCAACACGGGGTGCGTAAAGTGAATATTGATACCGATATTCGCTTGGCCATGACTGGGGCAATCCGCCGCTACTTTGCCGAGAACCCCGGTAAATTTGATCCTCGTGATTACTTGAAGCCTGCGCGTGAAGCGGCGAAGAAGATTTGTGTCGCGCGTTATCAAGCGTTTGGCTGTGAAGGCCAGGCTGGGAAGATTAAAGCCATCGCCCTCGACAAAATGGCAGAACGTTATGCCAAAGGCGAATTGAATCAAATCGTGCGTTAATTTGCGCCACCCTGTACCGTGCATTATGGGCAAGGTATTTTTGCCCTGATTTACGACTTACTACCATACCACCATACCGCAGCTAACACTGGCTCATTCTGCCGTTGGCTGCGGTTTGTTTTTGTTGTTCTTCTCTGTCTATCACCATGCCGACTGCCAAGACTGCCAATTTACCCACGCCTAGTCCCGAAGCCTTAGCCCATAGCCACGCTTTATGCCAACACATTGCTGCTGACATCGCGGCACAAGGCGGGTGGATTTCATTTGCGCGCTATATGGAACTTGCCTTATACGCACCGGGTTTAGGCTATTACACGGCAGGCGCACGCAAATTTGGCGCGGCGGGTGACTTTATTACTGCCCCGGAAATCAGCCCATTTTTTGCAGCAGCGATTGCGCGACAAATTACCCCGTGGTTAGCGGCTTCCGCCCCGCAGATTATTGAAGTCGGTGCAGGCTCGGGCAGATTAGCGGCGGATTTGTTACTGGCTTTAGAACAAGAAAACGCACTACCGGAGCGGTATCAGATTCTTGATCTCTCCCCCGATTTACGCGCTCGGCAATTTGATACCTTGGCAGCGCGTGCCCCCCATTTATTGGCGCGGGTGGAATGGTTAGATGCCCTGCCAACCCACTTTTCTGGCGTGGTTTTAGGGAATGAAGTCTTGGATGCGATGCCGGTGCATTTAGTGGTGTGGCAAGGGACAGCCAATGCTTCCGAACCGATTTTGGAACGTGGGGTCAGTGTGGGACAGAACGGCAATTTTATCTATGCTGACCGTCCCGCCAGTGGTGCATTGTTAGCCGCTGCGACGGAAATTGCGACCGAAGCACAGTCTGCTGACGCGGCGTTAATTCCAGGTTATGTGAGTGAGATTTGCCTTGCCGCACGCGGCTGGGCAGCGGCATGGAGGGAGATTTTGCAACAGGGGGCCGTTCTCCTCTTTGATTATGGTTTCCCGCGCCATGAGTTCTATCACCCACAACGCCATATGGGAACCTTGATGTGTCATTACCGCCATCATAGCCATCCCGACCCTTTCTACTTGCCCGGTTTACAAGACTTAACCGCACATGTGGATTTCACCAGCATCATTGCCGCTGCCTTCCCGCAAGGCTTGGAGTTATTGGGCTATACCAACCAAGCCACGTTTTTATTAAACGCTGGTTTATTAACAAGCCTTAGCCAATTACAACCCGGTACACCCGCCTATATTCAAGCCACCACGGCGGTGAATAAACTGACCAGTCCCGCTGAAATGGGTGAGTTATTCAAAGTGATCGCACTCGGTAAAGGCGTAACCCCTGGTATTGGCTTTCTCCGAGGGGATCGCAGCTATACCCTCTAGCTGGTGTAGCTGGTGCACTTAGTCTGCCGTTCGCCGTAAAAGACCAAATCAATAATTTCCAAGTTAAGCAAGCTAGATATGTCGTTATACGATATAGACCAAATAGTATTTGCTTACCATGCTGTTCAAAGCATTCCACCGCAATACAGACTTGCCAGAAAGGTTTTTGCTGTCTTTTGTTAAGTCAGTTTCTTCCTTTCTATTGTGGGAAAGTTTACGTACAGTTACTAGGTGAGCGTACTCACAAGCATTGCTATGGCCTTGCTTAAAAAAACTGACTGCTAATGTCAGTGCACATAAAAATTTGGGGACAAACCATGAATATGACCTTAACCGAACTGCGCTATATCGTGGCCTTAGCGCAGGAGAAACATTTTGGGCGGGCGGCAGAGAAATGCCATGTTAGCCAGCCCACTTTATCGGTCGCCTTAAAGAAGTTGGAGGAGCGTTTAGGCGTAATTTTGTTTGAGCGGAGTGTGGCGGAGGTACGCATTACCGCGATTGGCGAACGCTTGGTAGCACAAGCACAGCGCGTATTGCATGAAGCTTTGCAATTTGAAGAGCTGGCAAGCGCGGGCAAAGACCCCTTGGGTAGCCCGCTGCGCTTAGGGGTGATCTACACAATTGCCCCGTATTTGCTGCCACAACTCGTCCCAGCAATGCATCGCCTTGCCCCGCGTATGCCTTTGTATTTGCAAGAAAACTTTACTCACCGCCTCACCGAAATGCTGCGGCAAAACGAGGTCGATGCCATCATTATTGCCT
>CAZOBT010000043.1:0-13061 GCA_964578025.1 uncultured Rhodocyclaceae bacterium
TACTGGGATTGGTATCGCGCCTGAAGCACAGCAACGCTTATTTACCGCCTTTGAGCAAGCAGATAATTCCACGACTCGTTTATATGGAGGCACGGGTTTAGGTTTAGCGATTACACAACATTTGGTGCATTGTATGGGCGGCGAAGCTGGATGTAGCAGTGTGTTGGGGCAGGGCAGCACCTTCTGGTTTACGGCAGTATTAAGTCGGAAAACGGAGGCTGAGGCAGCGAATCTACCTAACACAAATACACCTAACCTGCCCAAGGTGGTGGAGTCAGCCCCAAGCCTTAATGCTGAGATTACTACGTTTACGCCCGAAGAAGCCTTACGCCAACACTATGCCGGGCGGCGAGTATTATTGTGTGAAGATAATTTAATCAATCAGGAAGTGGCTTTGTTCTTACTGCAAGATGTTGGCTTGAATGTCACCGTGGCAGAAAATGGCCTGATTGCGTTGCAACAGCTCGAACTGCCTGACTGCCAGTTTGATGTGATCCTGATGGATATGCAGATGCCTGTGATGGATGGCTTAGAAGCGACCCGCCGCATCCGTGCCTTAGCCCAACACGCGATCCAGCCCCCGATTTTGGCAATGACCGCCAATGCCTTTAACGAAAACCGCGAAGCCTGTCTGTCTGCCGGGATGAATGACTTTATCGCCAAGCCCGTTGACCCAGAGTTGCTATATCAGACCTTGGTGTTGTGGCTAGAAAAATCCAGCCACGCGTAACAAAGCCGTTCAAAATTCCACTACGATTGTATTTGGTCTATTTTTAGATCAAGCATATTCATCATGATTTTTTGGTGGATTTTGTATTTGGTCTGTGTTTTCTACCCCAGACGTACATTGTGCCTTCAAGTGCGCCTTAAACCACTTTCCCCGGATTCATTAAGCCCAAGGGGTCAAGCGTGGTTTTGATTTGTTGCATGAGCTGCAATTCCACAGCGGATTTATAGCGTTTGATCTCTTCGCGTTTGAGTTGCCCTAAGCCATGCTCTGCGGAGATTGAGCCACCAAGTTCAGCAACGATGTCATGTACGATTTGGTTCGCCGTGGCTTGTTGCGCAAGGAAGGCTTGATTTTCGCCATGTTCCGGTTTGGAGAGGTTGTAATGCAAATTACCATCGCCGACATGCCCAAAGGTGACAATACGAATACCGGGGAAATGCTGTTGTAAGGCCGTATCCGCCATCGCCAAAAAGCGCGGAATGGCGGATACGGGGACGGAAATATCGTGTTTGATACTTACGCCTTCGATTTTTTGTGCTTCTGAAATATTTTCACGCAAGGCCCAAAGCTGTCGCGCCTGCGCCAAGCTGCTGGCGAGAGAGGCGTTTTCAATACGCCCCTGTTCCAGTTGTTGTTCCAGCCATACATTCAGTTCCGCATTGGCAGAAAAGCTGGCAGAAGCGTTGCTACTGTTGGCGATTTCCAATAGGACGTAATAGGGGTAGTGATGGGGGTAATTGGGCGTACCTTGCCCGGCAAAGGGTGAGTGTGTATTTGGAATATTTTTTAGCACTAAGGCTAAAGCCGGATGGGCGATCAGTTCAAAGGCGGTGAGCCGAGCATCAAACTGTTCTTGGGCAGCGGCTAAGACGGCAAGGGCGGCGGCGGGGTCGTTTAACCCCAACCAAACTGTGCTATGTGCGGCTGGACGGGGAAACAGTTTGAGCACTGCGGTGGTAATTAGCCCCAGCGTGCCTTCTGCGCCAATAAACAAATGCTTTAAATCGTAGCCAGTATTGTCTTTACGCAAACCGCGCAAACCCTGCCAGATGTCGCCATTCGGTAATACGACTTCTAGCCCCAAGGTTAAATCGCGGGTATTGCCATAACGTAAGACTTGTACGCCCCCGGCATTGGTGGACAAATTACCGCCAATTTGGCAAGTCCCTTCCGAGGCCAACGATAGCGGAAACAGGCGATTTTTAGCCGCCGCAGCGGCTTGCACTGCCGCTAAGGTACACCCCGCTTGTACCGTCATCGTATTGTTTTCCACATCAATCGCCAGCACTTGATTCAGGCGGCTGAGGCTAATGACGACCGAGTTGCCCGTGTTATCGGGGGTTGCGCCACCACATAGGCTGGTATTTCCGCCTTGCGGCACCATCGCCACCCCTGCCGCCACACACGCCCGCACCACCGCTGCGACTTCCTCGGTATTGGCAGGTTTCACCACGGCACAGGCTGCCCCGCGATAACGTCCACGCCAATCTTGCACATACGGCGCGATCTCTGCCGGATCGGTAAGTAGGTAATTTTCCCCAACAATGGCGGTAAGGGTGGTAAGCAGCGGCGTATGTAAAGGCATGGCGTTAAAACGTTGGGCTAGTCACAACATTAACGTGACAAATTTTCAATGGCGTGCGCATACAGATCATGGGAGTCTGAATCAACAATACGCACTTTTAAGAAGTCACCAGGCTCGGCATCGAAGAAGTTATCCAAGCACACGAGGCCGTCAATTTCTGGCGCGTCGCCTTTAGAACGTGCCAAGGTGCCTTCTTCATCGACCTCATCCACCAACACCACCATTTCTTGGTCGATTTTGGCCTCTAACTTACGCGCACTGATGTCTTCTTGTACATCCATCAAGCGTTGCCGCCGCTCTTCGCGCACCTCTTCTGGCAGTAATTCTGCCAATTCATTGGCTGCCGCACCTTCCACTGGGGAATAGGCAAATGCGCCAACACGGTCTAATTCAGCCTCTTCTAAGAAGTTGAGCAACTCTTCAAATTCTTCTTCAGTTTCGCCAGGGAAGCCGGTGATAAAGGTGGAACGAATGGTGATCTCAGGACAGATTTCGCGCCATTTACGAATTCGTGCCAAGGTATTTTCGGCAGCGGCGGGGCGTTTCATTGCTTTCAAAATACGGGAATTGGCATGTTGGAAAGGCACATCTAAGTAGGGCAATAATTTGCCTTCTGCCATTAAGGGGATCAAATCATCGACCGACGGATAGGGGTAAACGTAATGCAAACGCACCCAAATGCCGAATTGCGCTAAGGCTTCGCACAATTCTTTGAGGCGGGTTTTCACCGGCTTGCCGCCCCAGAACCCGGTGCGATATTTGACATCGACCCCATAGGCACTGGTGTCTTGCGAAATAATCAGCAGCTCTTTGACCCCAGCGCGTGCCAAATTTTCGGCTTCTTGCAAAACGTCACCAATCGGGCGCGACACCAACGAACCACGCAAAGAAGGAATGATGCAGAAGGTACAACTATGATTACAGCCTTCAGAAATCTTTAAGTAAGCGTAATGATCGGGGGTTAAGCGAATCCCTTGGGGGGGAACAAGCGAGGTAAAGGGATCATGCAGCGGCGGTAAATGTTGATGCACCGCATTCATGACCTCTTCCGTGGCATGTGGCCCCGTCACCGCTAAGACTTGGGGATGTGCTGTTTGCACCACGCCCTCTTTCGCGCCCAAGCAGCCCGTCACAATGACGCGCCCGTTTTCGGCTAACGCTTCACCAATTGCATCTAAGGATTCTTCAACGGCAGCATCAATAAAGCCGCAAGTATTGACAATGACTAAATCTGAGCCTTCATACGAAGGGGAAATTAAGTAACCTTCGGCACGCAAGCGCGTCAGGATATTTTCAGAGTCAGAAGCCGCTTTCGGGCAGCCAAGCGAAACAAAGCCAACGGTGGGGGTAGTGTTTTGTGTTGTCATGAATGTTTAGACCGAGATAGACAAAAATAGACCAAATTAAAAAATCTCATATATGGCAATTTATATATGATTTATTGAGTAATAGACCAAATTATTTTGTTGTGTTTTTACGATGGTAGCTGGGAGGGAAGAGGCAGCGTTGTCCTAAGACCAGCCAATCACGCCAAGTAAGTTTCGGGCGACGTTGGAACACATCGTAATTAGCTTGTTCCAGTCTTTCGAGAATGCGCAAACCGCCTTCAATCGTTAGACGAATTTCCCAGCCCAAGCGACCGGGCAACACCGCTAATAAAGGCAAGCCCGCTAACATCAGTTCGCGGCTACGTTGCACTTCAAAGCGCATGAGGTTTTGCCATGCAGTCTCTTGTGTGGCTTGGGCAATGTGCTTTTCGGCCACACCAAACCGCTGTAAATCCTCTTGTGGCAAATACACGCGCCCTTTTTGCCAATCAATCGCTACGTCTTGCCAAAAATTAATGAGCTGCAAGGCGGAGCAAATGCAGTCGGATTGCTCCATATGCTGCTTTTGCGTCACGCCAAATAAATGCAACACCAAACGCCCAACAGGATTGGCTGAACGGCGGCAATAGTCCAGCAGCGTGGGGTAATCGGCATAACGTTTTACGACAACATCTTGGGCGAAGGCATCCAGCAAATCCGCAAAAAGCTGAATCGGGAGTTGATGCTGGCGAATGACTTCAGCAAGTGGGGTAAAGATGGGGTCTGCAAGCGGCGGCGTTCCGGCAGCAATTTGTGCCAATTTGTCTTGATAAACAGCGAGTTGCGCTAGACGCTCGCTATTACTGCATTCGCCTTCGTCGGCAATATCGTCCGCTGAACGCGCAAAACGGTAAATCACTTCAATGGGATAGCGTAATTTTGCCGGAAGCAGCAAGGAGGCAACCGGAAAATTTTCATAGTGGTCAACAGGCATTACATCAAGGCATTACGCAAAAAATGCGAAAAAATCGGCAGGGGGGACTGACAGTATATGAGGTTCTCGGTTAGAATGCCGCTCTTTCGTATAACACCTGCCCAGGTGGCGAAATTGGTAGACGCACCAGATTTAGGTTCTGGCGCCTTGCGGCGTGGGGGTTCGATTCCCTTCCTGGGCACCATCATTCTTAGGGGCAGCTTAGGCTGCCCCTTCTCTTCAAAGGAATCGCTTTTCCATGGAATCCACCGCTGAAAACACCAATGTTCTTGAACGTCGCTTGGATTTGTCCGTGGCACTTGCCGACATTGAGCAAGACTTGGATAAACGTTTGCAACGCTTGGGTCGCACAATCAAAATGCCCGGGTTCCGCCCCGGAAAAGTCCCTGCCAAGATCGTTAAACAACAATATGGTGCGCAAACTCGCTATGAAATCATGAGCGAGAAGCTGGACGAAGCTTTCTACCAAGCCGCTACCGAGCAAGGCTTGCGTGTGGCAGGTCAACCTCGTTTGGAGCCAAAAGAAGGCGCAGACAGCACGACCCATGTCGAATTCACTGCCATTTTTGAAGTTTATCCAGAAATCACCTTGGGTGATTTGAGCAGTGCCGCAATTGAGCGTCCTCAATTTGAAGTCACAGCGGCTGAAGTTGATAAAACTTTGAACATTTTGCGCCAACAACGCGTGAGCTACGTTGATGCGAACCGTGCTGCCGCGAAAGAAGACCGCGTTGTTATCGACTTCCTCGGTAAGAAAGACGGCGAGCCTTTCTCTGGCGGTCAGGCTAACGACTATCCCTTCGTACTCGGTCAAGGCATGATGCTGCCTGAGTTTGAAGCGGCGATTGAAGGTGCTGCCGTTGGTGAGAGCAAAACCTTTGATATGACTTTCCCCGAAGATTACTTCGCGAAAGACCTTGCTGGGCAAACCGTGCAATTCGACATTACAGTTAAGCAAGTTCAAGCTCCGCAACTGCCAGAAGTTGATGCTGAGTTCGTGAAGAGTTTAGGTGTTGCGGATGGTGATGTTGACAAAATGCGTGGCGAGATCGAAGCCAATTTGAAGCGTGAAGTCAAAAAACGCATCGAAACTAAAGTTAAAGATCAAGTGATGGAAGCCTTGTTGGCAGCTAACCCCATCGCTGTTCCTTCTGCCTTAGTCGCACAAGAAACTGAGCGTTTGGTACAAGCGGCTCGTGAAGACATGGCAAACCGTGGCATGAAGACCCAAGATTTACCAATTCAAGGCGAATGGTTTGCTGATCAAGCCAAACGCCGCGTGACTCTTGGCCTGATTCTTGCTGAACTGGTGAAGAAGGAAGAGCTGAAAGCAACGCCTGAACAAGTCAAAGCCATGATTGAAGAAATGGCACAAAGCTATGAGCAGCCTGAAGATGTGGTGAATTGGTACTACGCACAGCCCGAACGTTTGTCTGATGTTGAGGCTGTTGCAGTAGAAAACAATGTGGTTGCTTGGGTTTTGGGTCAAGCTAGCGTTACCGATACGGCAACGAGCTTTGACGAGTTGATGGGGCAAAAAGCTTAAGGTTGTAAACCCAACAACATTAGATAGGAAAGCTAACAATCGAGGCCGCTATGAATTTTATTGAGCAACACACTACGTGGGAAACCCAAGGTATCGGTTTAGTACCCATGGTGATTGAACAAAGTGGCCGAGGAGAACGGGCGTTTGATATTTATTCACGCCTGTTAAAGGAGCGTGTGGTCTTCCTCGTTGGCCCAGTCAATGACATGTCTGCCAACTTGGTAGTTGCCCAGCTTCTGTTCCTTGAGGCAGAAAACCCTGACAAAGACATTTCTTTGTACATCAACTCACCGGGTGGTTCAGTCACTGCAGGGATGTCAATCTATGACACGATGCAGTTTATTAAGCCAGATGTATCAACTCTGTGTATTGGTCAAGCGGCCTCAATGGGAGCTTTCCTGCTCTCTGCTGGTGCAAAGGGTAAGCGTTTCGCGCTACCTAACTCTCGCGTCATGATTCATCAGCCTTTAGGAGGCTTCCAAGGGCAAGCCTCTGATTTTGCGATCCATGCGAAAGAAATTCTGAGCATTAAAGATCGTTTAAATCGCTTAATGGCACAACATACGGGTCAGCCGATTGAGAGAGTCGAACAAGATACTGATCGTGACAACTTCTTGTCTGCGGCAGAGGCCGCAGATTATGGTTTGATCGATCAAGTCCTTGAGCGTCGTGCAACTGTTTAAGTCTTGCAGCAGAGGATTAGCGTATGTCAGAAAAAAAAGGTGGCAGTGAAGAGCTGCTGTATTGTTCCTTTTGTGGCAAAAGTCAGCACGAAGTAAAAAAACTCATTGCTGGCCCGAATGCGTTTATTTGTGATGAATGTATTTCCCTGTGCAATGACATTGTGCGTGATGAGTTGGCGGGAGGAAATAGTGCGGGTAATGCCCTCGTACAAAACGAGTTACCTACACCTAAACAAATTGCTGCAATTCTGGATCAATATGTTATCGGGCAAGATGTTGCTAAGCGTATTTTGTCTGTGGCGGTATATAACCACTACAAACGTTTACGCTATAAAGCCAGCACCGCCGACGAGGTGGAGTTAGCCAAAAGCAATATTTTGCTGATTGGCCCAACGGGTTCAGGCAAAACGTTGTTGGCACAAACCTTGGCACGCTTGCTTAATGTGCCATTTGTCATGGCAGATGCTACCACCCTAACCGAAGCGGGTTATGTGGGCGAAGATGTGGAAAACATCATTCAAAAGCTCTTGCAAAAATGTGACTACGATGTAGAGAAGGCTCAACAAGGCATTGTCTACATTGATGAAATTGACAAGATTGCCCGCAAGTCAGATAACCCATCTATTACTCGTGATGTGTCTGGTGAAGGCGTGCAACAGGCTTTGCTCAAGCTGGTTGAGGGAACAGTGGCTTCCGTCCCACCCCAAGGTGGACGTAAACATCCTAACCAAGACTTTGTACAGGTTGATACCACTAATATTTTGTTTATCTGTGGTGGAGCGTTTGATGGCCTAGAAAAAGTCATCCTGCGCCGCTCTGAGCGTGGTGGTATTGGGTTTGCGGCTGAGGTAAAGAGTAAAGATGATACTCGCGCTCTGGGTGAGCTGTTCCGTGAAGTTGAGCCAGAAGATTTAATCAAGTTCGGTTTGATTCCTGAATTAATCGGTCGTCTTCCAGTGATTGCAACGCTGCAAGAATTAGATGAAGCGGCTCTGATTCAAATTCTCGTTGAACCAAAAAATGCCCTCGTCAAACAATACCAAAAATTGTTTGATATGGAAGGTGTTGAACTAGAAGTGCAAGCGGCGGCACTATCCGCAATTGCTGCTAAAGCTTTACAAAGAAAAACGGGAGCGCGTGGCTTACGCTCTATCTTAGAGGCAGCCCTACTGGATACCATGTATGACCTGCCCAGCCTAGACAATGTAAGCAAGGTGATGGTTGATTCTGCGACAATTCGCGGAGAATCTAAACCGCTGCTGATGTATACCGAGCAACCAAAGGTTGCCGGGGCAAATTAAATATTAAGCACTAACGACTTAGCGACTACCAAGGTAGTCGCTAAGTTTTTTGGCCTAGGTGAGTTGAAATCTAGGTTTTTGCCCCAAGATCGGTGCTTGGTATTCCCCCATAAGGTTTCGTATGTCGACTATTTCTACCAATTCATCGGGAATCATTGAGCTGCCCTTATTGCCACTGCGTGATGTGGTGGTATTCCCGCATATGGTGATCCCGCTGTTTGTGGGTCGCCCTAAATCCATTAAAGCCTTAGAGCAGGCAATGGAAAGCGGTCGCAGCATTTTATTATTGGCACAAAAATCTGCGGCTAAAGACGACCCAGAACCCCAAGATTTATATCGAATTGGTTGTCTGGCCAACATTTTGCAGTTATTAAAATTGCCAGATGGTACGGTCAAGGTGCTAGTCGAAGGTGTGCAGCGTGTTGTCGTTGAAAGCATTACGGCGGAAGCCTCTATGTTCACTGCAACAGCTACTGTGTTGGCAAATGATGATGGTAGCCAACATGAAGTTGAAGCCTTACGTCGTGCGGCAGTGGCTCAATTTGATCAATACGTTAAGCTGAATAAAAAGATTCCACCAGAAGTCATTACTTCAATTGCTGGGATTGAAGAGGCGGGTCGTTTAACCGACACCATTGCGGCACATTTACCTTTACGTTTAGAGCAAAAACAAGAAATCCTTGAGCTAAACCAAGTCCAAGCGCGTTTAGATCGTTTGTTAGGGCAATTGGAAGCCGAAATCGACATCATGCAGGTGGAAAAGCGCATTCGTGGGCGCGTGAAGCGGCAGATGGAAAAGAGCCAACGCGAATACTATTTGAATGAACAAGTGAAGGCCATTCAAAAAGAATTGGGCGAGGGTGAAGAAGGAGCGGATTTAGAAGAGCTGGAAAAGAAAATTGATGCCGCAGGGATGAGCAAAGAAGCTCTGGGCAAAGCGAAATCTGAACTGAAAAAGTTAAAGATGATGTCACCGATGTCGGCTGAAGCAACGGTGGTGCGTAACTATATTGAAACAATGGTCGGTTTGCCATGGCGTAAGAAGACAAGGGTCAGTAAAGATTTAGCGAACGCCGAAAAAATCTTAGATCAGGATCATTTCGGTTTAGAAAAGGTGAAGGAACGCATCATCGAGTATTTAGCGGTGCAACAGCGTGTCGAAAAGGTTAAAGCCCCGATTCTGTGCCTTGTTGGCCCTCCCGGTGTCGGTAAGACTTCATTAGGCCAATCCATTGCCAAGGCGACTAACCGTAAATTTGTGCGGATGGCCTTAGGTGGGGTGCGTGACGAAGCTGAAATTCGTGGGCATCGTCGTACCTATATTGGCTCAATGCCGGGCAAGATTTTGCAAAGTTTAAGCAAAGTTACGGTGCGAAATCCCTTATTCCTATTGGATGAAGTAGATAAGCTAGGACAGGATTTTCGGGGTGATCCCTCCTCAGCTCTCTTAGAAGTACTTGATCCTGAACAGAATCATACTTTCCAAGATCATTACATCGAAGTCGACTTTGATTTATCGGATGTGATGTTTGTTGCCACAGCGAATACCTTAAATATTCCTGCTCCATTGTTGGATCGGATGGAAGTTATTCGTTTGTCGGGGTATACCGAAGATGAAAAGGTCAACATCGCCATGCGTTATCTGCTACCTAAGCAGATCAAAAACAACGGCTTGAAAGAAGGTGAAATCCAAGTCGCTGAAACGGCGATTCGTGACATTGTGCGTTACTACACCCGCGAAGCAGGGGTGCGTGCTTTAGAGCGGGAAATCTCTAAGATTTGCCGTAAAGTGGTTAAAACCCTGGTGCTGAAACCACGCGAAGGCAAGGTCACGGTAAATGCTAAGAATTTGGATAAATTCTTAGGGGTGCGCCGTTATAGCTTCGGCATGGCGGAAAAAGAAAACCAAGTGGGGCAAGTCACAGGCTTAGCATGGACGGAAGTTGGTGGTGAGTTACTGACGATCGAATGTGTAGCAATGCCAGGTAAAGGCAATATTCTGCGTACCGGCTCTTTGGGTGATGTCATGAAAGAATCTGTGGAAGCGGCTCGCAGTGTGGTACGCGCCCGCTCGGCACGGATTGGCATTGCAGCCGATGCATTTGAAAAGAACGATATCCATATCCACGTGCCGGAAGGAGCAACGCCTAAAGATGGCCCTTCCGCTGGAATTGCCATGACTACTGCTTTAGTTTCTGCTTTCACAGGCATTCCTGTACGTTGCGATGTTGCCATGACTGGGGAAATTACCTTGCGCGGTGAAGTGTTGGCGATTGGTGGCTTGAAGGAAAAACTACTGGCAGCCGTCCGTGGTGGCTTAAAAACCGCTTTGATTCCTGAAGAGAATGTGAAGGATTTAACCGAGATTCCTGACAATATCAAAAACCGTATTGAAATTATTCCGGTGAAATGGATTGATCAAGTGTTGGAGTTGGCGTTAGCAGAGAAACTTAGCCCTTTACCGGAAGTTCAGGCAGTGGTTGCCGAGTTGCCTGCTTTGAATTCAGAGGCAGAAAAACAGGCGTTAAAGCATTAAATAAAAAAGTTGCTGAAAAGGGCTTGCGTTATCGAAAAAAGCTTGTATAATGCGAACCCACAGCACGGGTGCTTAGCTCAGTTGGTAGAGCGTCGCCCTTACAAGGCGAATGTCAGCGGTTCGACCCCGTTAGCACCCACCAAGTTTTTCCCGTTAGCTGTAGTAAAAATAAGTAGCTAGTGGGAATTGGAGTGGTAGTTCAGTTGGTTAGAATACCGGCCTGTCACGCCGGGGGTCGCGGGTTCGAGCCCCGTCCACTCCGCCAAAATAGAAGCCCTAGTCGCAAGACTAGGGCTTTTTACTTTGGTATTTTCTTTACCATCACAACAACCAGAAACTATCATTTTCTTGATGTGGGTCAAGATTTCTCATGTGGAAATTTGGATAATCCGCCCTCGGATTCGCTGCTTCGGCAGCGGCTGGGAGAGTGTCCCAGTATGCTTCTCTGTTGGGGTTGGGGTGCGCTTGCGCACCCTTTTTTTGTCTTGTAGTTGTCAAGCAACAATTTGGTCTTTTTCTAAGCCAAGGGCAATTGATCTAAGTCAAAAGGGCTTCCTCTAGGCTAAAATACTATCCCTGTTCATACGCCACCCCAAGATTGTTGGGGTGTAGTTTTGTTTTTTTTACACGAGAGGTGGGTCCATGTCGGAAACGCAAACTTATAACTATAAGGTCGTGCGGCAGTTTGCTGTGATGACCGTCATCTGGGGCATCGTTGGTATGCTCGTGGGTGTGATTGTGGCAGCTCAGCTGGTTTGGCCTGAGCTAAATATTGGTCCTTGGCTGCATTTTGGTCGCTTGCGTCCTCTGCATACCAATGCAGTGATTTTTGCTTTTGGCGGCTGTGCATTGTTTGCTACGTCTTACTATGTTGTGCAACGTACCTGCCACACTCGGATTTTCTGTGACAAGTTGGCTGCTTTCACCTTCTGGGGTTGGCAACTGATTATTCTGTTGGCAGCTGTTTCTTTGCCTTTGGGCTTTACCACCGGCAAAGAGTATGCAGAATTAGAATGGCCAATTGACATCCTGATTACTCTGGTTTGGGTGTCTTATGCGGTTGTGTTTTTTGGCACAATTGCTAAGCGTACTGTTTCCCATATTTATGTGGCCAACTGGTTCTATGGCGCGTTCATTATCGCTGTTGCCTTATTGCATTTGGTGAACAGTGTCGAAGTGCCTGTCAGCTTAACTAAGTCTTACTCTGCTTATGCTGGTGTACAAGATGCAATGATCCAATGGTGGTATGGACACAATGCGGTTGGCTTCTTCTTGACCGCTGGTTTCTTGGGCATGATGTACTACTTTGTTCCCAAGCAAGCGGGTCGCCCTGTGTATTCTTATCGCTTGTCTGTAGTGCACTTCTGGGCTTTGATCTTTACTTACATGTGGGCAGGTCCTCACCACTTACACTACACCGCATTACCTGATTGGACTCAATCCGTTGGTATGGTTTTCTCGTTGATTCTCTTGGCACCTTCTTGGGGCGGTATGATCAACGGTGTCATGACCTTGTCTGGTGCATGGAACAAGTTGCGTGATGATCCAGTTCTGAAGTTCTTGGTTACTTCCTTGTCCTTCTACGGTATGTCTACCTTTGAAGGCCCCATGATGTCTGTGAAGACGGTCAACGCCTTGTCTCACTATACTGACTGGACAGTAGGTCACGTGCACTCTGGTGCTTTGGGTTGGGTGGCTATGGTTTCGATCGGCTCGGTGTACTACTTGTTACCCCGTCTCTTTGGCAAGCCTGAAATGCATAGCGTTAAATTGATCACGGTGCACTTCTGGGTTGCGACGATTGGTGTGGTGCTGTACATCGCTTCCATGTGGATTTCTGGTGTGATGCAGGGTTTGATGTGGCGTGCAGTGAATGCTGATGGCACTTTAACCTATAGCTTCGTTGAAGCTGTGAAAGGTTCTTACCCCTTCTGGGCAATCCGTGTTTTGGGTGGTGTGCTCTTCTTGGCTGGTATGTTCATCATGGCGTATAACATGTTTAAGACCATTGCAGGCGGCAAGTCTGTTGATGCTCCTGTGTTAGCCCCTGCTGCTCATCACGCCTAATTGGGAGGAAGATAAGAAATGAGTATGCAAGAAAAAGTTGAAAAGAACGTAGGGCTACTGATTGTTTGCACCCTGTTTGTTGTTTTATGGGGTGGTTTACTGGAAATCGTGCCTCTCTTCTTCCAAAAGTCCACAACGACTCCTGTTGAAGGAGTGAAGCCTTATGATGCAGTGCGTTTGGCAGGGCGTGATGTGTATATTCGTGAAGGCTGCTACAACTGCCACTCACAAATGATTCGTCCTTTCCGTGCTGAAACAGAGCGTTATGGTCACTACTCTGTTGCTGGTGAATATGTCTATGATCACCCGTTC
>CAZOBT010000044.1:0-6786 GCA_964578025.1 uncultured Rhodocyclaceae bacterium
TTGGTCACATAATCATCTGCACCAAGTTCTAAGCCCATAATGCGGTCAATCGGGTGGCTACGCCCAGTCAAGATCAACACACCACAACCACGATGTTGGCGAAGATGGCGCACCAGTTCCATGCCGTCCATGTCGGGCAAGCCTAAATCGACAATACATAAATCTGGACGTTGCACCCGCAAGCGGCGCATCGCATCCGCCCCGGTACGCAGGTGTTCCCAAAGAAAGCCAAATTCGTCCAAGGCAGCGCAGAGCAAACGGGCAATTTGTAGATCATCCTCAACCACATAGATCAAGGAACGGGCGGATTCATGAGCAAGATTTGGCATGGGCAACTCCTGTTGCAAGAACAGCGGCAAGTTCTTCGCGGCTAAATGGTTTAGGAAGGAAAGGGATGCTACTAATTTCTAAGGCATCATCGCCAGCATCAACAGCGGCTGTATTAGACACGGCGCGGGCGTAAGCACTGATGATAATAATGGGTAAATCTGGGCGCATGGCTTTGGCTAAACGCGCTAAGGCCGCCCCATCAATTTCGCCGGGCATTACCATATCAGTAATCAAAATCCGAATGTCAGGAATGTGCTCCAGCATGGTAATGGCTTCACTACCGTTTTCTGCTTCTAACACTGCAAAGCCTAATTCGGTCAGTTGCATCCGGGTGATTTTGCGCACATCGTGTTCGTCGTCCACCAACAAGACCAAATCTGTTTTTGGCTGTTGAATCTTGTCTGAAATGGATTTTGGCAAAATAGACTGAATTGAATTATTGTTTTGATGATTACGATTGTTGTCGTGCGCCAGTTCAAGATTAAACCCACTGGGTTTAGGGGCAGCGGGTAAGAGGATGACCACGGTTGTGCCTTGCGCTTGCCGACTGCGCACCCGCACCCCACCGCCCGATTGTTTAAGAAAACCATAGACCATTGACATCCCTAAACCACTGCCATGCCCAAAGGGCTTGGTGGTAAAAAATGGCTCAAACATCCGTGCTACGGTACTGCCATCCATACCAAGACCGTTGTCACTGACAGCAATCTTTACATAATGTCCCGAGCGTATTTCTAAATCGGCAGCGGCGTGTAAATCTAAATGTTCGGAAGAGCTTTCAATACTTAACCGCCCCCCATTGGGCATCGCGTCGCGGGCGTTAATGATGAGGTTAATTAAGGCATTTTCCAGTTGATGCGGATCCGCAAGGGCCGTTAATTCTGCTTCACAGGCCACGGTAGAAATGGCAATTGAATCAGGCAAAGAGCGACGAATTAAACGCGCCAAATTCAAAATTAAACCATTTACTTCAATGGGTTGTGGCTCTAATGGTTGCTGTCGCGAGAAGGTCAACAAGCGTTTGACTAATTGCACCCCACGTTGCGCCGCATGGAGGGCTGGTTCAACAAACTCTTCCACATCATGTGTCGGTAAACGCGGTTGTAAGGCGCGGAGATTGCCAATCACTACCGTTAGCAAATTATTGAAATCATGGGCTAAACCGCCTGTGAGTTGCCCAATCGCTTCCATTTTTTGTGCCTGCATTAAGATGGCTTGGGTGCGGCGTTGTTCGCTGATGTCAAAGGCTTGGACAAAACAGCCCAAGACCGTGCCATCGGCAGCAATTTCTGGGACAAGCGTACTGCGGGCATAGACAATTTCACCCCCGGCACGCTCCATTGCATATTCATACGTGACTTGTTCGCCCGCAAGCGCGCGCGCAACATGCGTTTCTACCGCCCGAAAAACGGCAGCACCAATCACTTGCAAAATCGGCTGGTCAATCACTTGCTCGCGACGCAAACCAAACCATTCAGCAT
Organism: uncultured Rhodocyclaceae bacterium; assembly: GCA_964578025.1. GTDB lineage: Bacteria > Pseudomonadota > Gammaproteobacteria > Burkholderiales > Rhodocyclaceae > CAZOBT01. The sequence goes on from CAZOBT010000044.1 coordinate 1,812, forward strand.
AGCGCAGATTGGCATAGCGAAACACCCATTCCTTATCAAAATAGGCAATGTGTGCGGGAATCGTGTCCATAATTAGGCGCAAACGTTCTTCACTGCGTAATAAAGCAGCGGTAATTTCGTCATTACTGCGCAAGGCGAGGTTGCGTTGGCGTAATGGTGGTTCATAATGGGGCGGAGCGTGCTCGGACATGGTGGATTCACAACATTGCTACGGCGAAGAAGGCGGATTGTAACCAGCCGCTTGCGCGGAATATTTCTTGCAAACATTCGTTACATTGCCAATATATTCTTGCAAAAATGTCTTGTGATCCTCTACCCTCAATAAAAAAGTTTGGTCGCTATAAGGTTTCACATTAATTTTTATAAGCGACGTATTCCAAAAACATGAGGAGTCGAGATGACCACCAATCCCTATGCTTCAGGGCTGGATAAAAATCCAGCGAACTATGTAGCTCTATCCCCTTTAACGTTTATTGAACGTTCGGCCTTTATTTACCCGAATCGCGTTGCTGTGATTCATGGCGATAAGCATTACACATGGCAAGAAACCTACACCCGTTGCCGCCAATTGGCATCGGCGTTAGTACAACGTGGTATTGGCAAAGGTGACACCGTTGCGGTGATGTTGCCCAATACCCCCGCCATGTACGAAGCCCATTTCGGCGTACCAATGACTGGGGCAGTGTTAAACACGCTGAATACCCGTTTGGATGCTGAAGCGATTGCGTTTATGCTGGGGCATGGCGAAGCAAAAGTACTGATTACCGACCCCGAATATTCAGACATTGTGAGCAAAGCCTTAGCCATGCTCGAAGGCCCTAAGCCTTACGTCATTGATGTCAAAGATGAATTATTCACTGGCGGCGCAATGGTTGGCGAAATCGAATACGAAGCTTTCATCGCCAAAGGTGATCCTAACTACGTGTGGAGCTTACCTGCTGATGAATGGGATGCGATTGCACTGAACTATACCTCTGGTACAACGGGCAACCCGAAAGGCGTGGTGTATCACCATCGTGGCGCGTACCTCAACGCGGCTTCCAACATTATTTCTTGGGGAATGCAGCCTCATTCCGTGTATTTGTGGACCTTGCCGATGTTCCACTGCAATGGTTGGTGTTTCCCGTGGACAATGGCGGCGAATGCTGGGGTTAACGTGTGCTTGCGGCGTATCGACGTGAAGATGATTTTTGACTTAATCCGCAAGCATAAAGTCACCCATTTCTGTGGCGCACCGATTGTGCATGGCATGTTGATTAACGCCCCTGCTGAACAGCGTGCAGGAATTGAGCACAAAGTTAGTGCCTTGATTGCCGGAGCTGCCCCACCTGCTGCCATTATTGAAGGGATGGAGCGTTTAGGTTTTGACATTACCCATGTGTATGGCTTGACCGAAACCTACGGCCCAGCCTCGGTGTGTGCCAAGCAGCCTGAGTGGAAAGAATTACCCATTGAACAACAAGCCGAGCGCAATGGTCGCCAAGGTGTGCGTTATCACATGCAAGAAGCCATTTGCGTGATGGATCCCGCCACGCTTGAGCCAGTGCCTTGGGACGGTGACACGATGGGCGAAATCATGTTCCGGGGTAACTTGGTCATGAAGGGCTATCTAAAGAACGAAAAAGCCTCAGAAGAATCCTTTGCTGGCGGTTGGTATCACACTGGCGACTTGGCAGTGGTACACCCCGATGGTTATGTCAAAATCAAAGACCGTTCCAAGGATGTGATTATTTCTGGTGGGGAAAACATTTCTTCCCTAGAAGTTGAAGATGTGTTGTACCGCCATCCCACGGTGATTGCGGCAGCAGTGGTTGCCATGCCTGATCCCAAATGGGGTGAAGTGCCTGTCGCCTTTATTGAACTCAAAGACGGTGCAACTCCCACCGAACAAGAAATTATTGAGTTCTGCCGCGAACATATGGCGCGTTTCAAAGTGCCTAAAGCCGTGTTCTTCGGTGCTTTGCCCAAGACATCGACTGGTAAATTGCAAAAGTTTGTCTTACGGCAAAAGATGCAATCTGCGGCTGCGATTGAATAAGCCCTGCAAGTAAAAATCACCCAAAAGCCGGGCAGATGACAGTCTGCCTTGGCGATGTGTGACAAGATCGACAAAATTAAGTAACTGAATCAACGCTTACTTAACGTTAACTAACGAATATCTGAGGAGACTCTCAATGACGACTTACGCCGCTCCTGTGCGTGACATGCTGTTTGTAATGAATGAATTAGCTGGCTTGGAAGAAATCGCCAAATTGCCCGGTAATGAAGAAGTTAGTGCTGATCTCGTTGAAGCGATTATGGAAGAAGCCAGCAAGTTTGCTGGTGAAGTGTTAGCTCCAATCAATGCAATTGGTGATCGTCAAGGGTGTAAGTGGGACAACGGTGTAGTGACCGCTGCCGATGGCTTCAAAGAAGCTTATCAAAGCTTTGTTGAAACCGGCTGGAACGCCTTCTCTGCCCGCCCCGAATTTGGTGGTCAAGGCTTGCCCACTCTGTTGTCTACCGCTGTGCAAGAAATGTGGAAATCCTCCAACATGGCTTTCTCGTTGTGCACCATGTTGACCAATGGCGCGATTGAGGCCATTGCCCACCACGCTTCTGAAGAGATCAAGCAAACCTATTTGCCAAAAATGGTTGAAGGTGTGTGGACGGGGACGATGAACCTGACCGAACCACAAGCCGGTTCTGACTTGGCAGCGGTGCGTACTCGTGCTGTGCCAGAAGGCGAGCACTACCGTATTACTGGCACCAAGATTTTCATCACTTGGGGCGAACATGACATGGCAGAAAACATCATTCACTTGGTGTTAGCACGCCTGCCTGACGCGCCTGCCGGGGTTAAAGGGATTTCTCTGTTCGTTGCACCTAAGTACTTGGTGAATGCCGATGGCAGCTTGGGTGAGCGCAATGACTTGGTGTGTGCCTCCATTGAACACAAAATGGGGATTCATGGCAGTGCCACAGCCGTGATGTCTTTCGGCGAAGGCCCTGGTGCAATTGGTTATTTGGTCGGTGAACCCAATCGTGGCTTGGAATACATGTTCACCATGATGAATCACGCGCGTCTGAACGTTGGTCTAGAAGGTGTAGCGATTGGTGAACGTGCTTATCAACAAGCGGTTGCCTATGCTCGTGACCGTATCCAGGGTCGCCCCATTGGCGATAAAGGCGAAAACAAAGCGATTATTCACCACCCCGATGTGCGTCGTATGTTAATGAACATGAAGGCGCGTACCGAAGCAAACCGTGCCTTGGCCTATGTGGTGGCTGGCTATATTGACCATGCACATAGCAATCCTGATGCAGAAGTTGCCAAGCAAAATCAATCATTGCTCGAATTGTTGACTCCTGTGGTTAAGGGCTGGAGCACCGAAAGTGCAATTGGCATTACTTCTGACGGTGTGCAAGTGCATGGCGGCATGGGCTTTATTGAAGAAACTGGTGCGGCACAGCATTTCCGTGATGCACGGATTACGCCAATCTACGAAGGCACAACAGCAATTCAAGCTAACGATTTGATCGGGCGGAAGATTGCTAAAGACAAAGGCGTAACGGCTAATGTGCTGTTTGGCAAAATGGAAGCAACTCGTGCTGCCTTGGCTGCCAGCGATAACGCTGACCTGCAAGCCATCGCTGCTGCATTGGGTCGTGGGGTTGCCGCAATGACTGAAGCCACGAACTGGTTGTTGGCTAACTATGACAGCAATCCCAAGGCAGCAGGTGGTTCTGCTGTGCCCTTCTTGAAGTTGACCGGTGTGGTAGTCGGTGGCTGGTGTATGGCACGTGCTGCAGAAATTGCGGCGGCAAAACAAGACGATGATTTCTACAAAGCTAAGTTGATTACGGCGCGTTTCTATGCCGATCACGTGATCCCAGAAGCCAATATGTACCGTGATGCCATCCTGAATGGTTCTGCTTCTGTGATGGCCTTGGACGAAGCCTTGTTCTAAGCCGAGAACACCTCCTCCAGTAAAGTACTGCAAAAACAAACTGGGGGAGGTCACTGAATTACACCCGCCTAGTGCGAGTTCCAAAAAATTCCAGGAGACAGGAATGAGCAGAGAATCAATGGAATACGATGTGGTGATTGTTGGCGCAGGCCCTTCTGGCCTTGCCACCGCCATTCGTTTAAAACAATTAGCAGAAACCGCAGGAAGCGATGTATCCGTTTGTGTCGTTGAAAAAGGCTCAGAAGTTGGCGCACACATCCTTTCTGGCGCAGTGATTGAACCTCGGTCATTGAACGAGCTGATTCCTGACTGGAAAGATAAAGGTGCGCCATTAAATACGCCCGTGCTTGAAGACCGCTTTGTGTATTTAACCGAATCTGGTTCATTCAAATTACCAACACCACCGCAAATGCACAATGAAGGTAACTTCATTATCAGCTTGGGTAATTTGTGTCGTTGGTTAGGTGAACAAGCCGAAGCCTTGGGCGTAGAAATCTATCCCGGCTTTGCTGCTGCCGAAGTGCTGTATCACGAAGATGGTTCTGTCAAAGGCATTGCCACAGGTGATATGGGGGTAGGCAAGGATGGACAGCCAACCCATAACTACCAAGAAGGTATGGAACTCCATGCCAAACAAACGATTTTCTCCGAAGGTTGCCGTGGTTCGTTAACCAAGGAAATCCAAGCCAAGTTTGAGTTGCGCAAGGGCGTTGATCCACAAACTTACGGTATCGGTATTAAGGAGTTATGGGAAATTGATCCCGCCAAACATAAGCCCGGTCTGACCATGCACAGCATTGGCTGGCCTTTATCATCGGATACCTATGGTGGTTCTTTCCTTTATCACTTAGAGGGAAATCTAGTAGCGGTTGGGTTTGTCGTTGGCTTGGATTACAGCAATCCGCATCTCTCGCCCTATGAAGAGTTCCAACGCTTTAAGCATCATCCTGAGATTGTGGCTACCTTTGAAGGTGGACGGCGTATTTCTTATGGCGCACGCGCTTTGTCCGAAGGCGGCTTCCAAT